>CAZDRW010000198.1:0-1599 GCA_964507555.1 uncultured Desulfarculaceae bacterium | reverse complement strand
GGTTTTGGGCGCCTGGTTTGATCTTTTACCGCGGACCTGATCCGCCACCAGCAAGGAAGCCGTCATGATAAGCATCACTTTATTTCCGGGACGCTACATACAGGGCCGGGGCGCCTTAGCCAGCCTCGGCGGCGAATGCGCCAGGCTGGGCCGCAAGGCCTTTGTCATCGCTTCGCCGTTCCCCCAGGAGCGCCTCATGCCTGCCATCCTGCCTGCCATCACGGATAAATGCCAGGTGACGGTGGAAACCTTCGGCCGGGAATGCTCTGACGAAGAAATTAAGAGGCTTTTCGGCCTGTGTGAAAAGGCCGGCGGCGACCTGGTGGTGGGCATTGGCGGCGGCAAGGCCCTGGACGCGGCCAAGGCCGTGGCCCATCTGGCCCAGATTCCCGCGGTCATGGTCCCCACCATCGCATCCACGGACGCGCCCTGCAGTTCCGTGTGCGTTGTCTACAGCCCCGAGGGGGTCTTCAAGCGTGCGGATCTGCTGCCGCACAACCCGGCTGCCGTGATCGTCGATAGCGAGGTGGTGGCCCAGGCTCCACCCCGCTTCCTGGCCGCCGGCATGGGCGACGCCCTGGCCACCTGGTTCGAGGCCGAGTCCTGCCGGATCAGAAGAGCTCCCAATATTGCCGGCGCGGTGGGCTCCATGACAGCCTATGCCCTGGCCAAGCTCTGTTGGGACACCATCAGGGAATACGGCCCGGCGGCCCTGGCCTCTTGCTCGGCCCGGGCCGTCACCCCGGCCTTGGAACACGTGGTGGAAGCCAACACCCTCTTGAGCGGACTGGGATTCGAGAGCGCCGGCCTGGCCGCGGCCCACTCCATACATAACGGATTCACGGCCCTTCCGCAGACCAAGGCTCATTATCACGGAGAAAAGGTGGCCTTCGGCGTTCTGGCCTCCTTGTTTTTGACCGATAAGCATCCCTCCCTGATGGACCAGGTCTATGGCTTCTGCGAGTCCATCGGCCTGCCCACAACCCTGGCCGGTCTGGGCCTCCAAGGAGTCACGGACCAGGACCTGCGCCAGGTGGCCGAGAAGGCCTGCGCGGCCGGGGAGAGCATGCACAACGAGCCCTTCGAGACCTCCCCCGGAGTGGTGATGGATATGATCAAGGCGGCCGATGCCTGGGGTAGAAGCAGGAAACAGAAGTAGGTTCGTAGGGGCTCGCCAGGATTAGGATGCGATCAGGAACCGCGGCGGTTGAGTAAGCGGTTTTTTTCCGGGGGGACCCCCTTCTTTTTCGGAAAAGAAGGGGTTGCCCCCCAGTCCCCCCCTCCTCAAGAAAAGCCATTCTGCTCGGATTAAGCAATATTTCAGATTCACTGTCTCCGTATTATTTTGCCTCACTAGTTCGGGCAGACCACCCCACATGCGATGGCATGAAAGCGCCCGAGAATTCAGAAATGATAAGATCCCGTGGGTGTTGCATCCTTATAACGGCGACAAAGATCAAGGTATCCCAACCGTTCACGATCATCGCAGGTGGGGGGCTTTCATCAAATCAGTGAAGCAATAGAGCATGATCAGAGAATCTGAGAATTGTTAAACGTCAGGGAAAGTGGCACACAGGAATCAAGGAAAATAAGTTAGAG
>CAZDRW010000197.1:0-6590 GCA_964507555.1 uncultured Desulfarculaceae bacterium | reverse complement strand
CCCCATTCCGGTGGTTTCGGCGGTGGGGCACGAGATCGACATCAGCATAAGCGACCTGGTGGCCGATCTGCGCGCGCCTACGCCCTCGGCTGCGGCCGAGCTTTTAGTGAAACCCCAGGCCGAGCTGGCCGGCCGCCTGGCCGGTTTGAGCGCGCGCCTGGTGCAATCAGGAGTGCGCCTCATCGCCCGCCGCCGGGCGGAACTCAGTGCGCTGGGCCGCGGGCTCATCGACCCCCGCCGCAGGCTTGCCGATAAGCGGCTCAGGGTGGACGACCTCTTGTCCCGGGCCGCGGCCGCGGTGCGCGCCGGCCTGCTTGACAAGATACGCAGCCTGTGGGAAGGGCGCGAGCGCCTGCTGGCGGAGCGCCCCGAACGCCGTTTGGTGTTGGCCGGAGCCCGCCTTGCCGAGCTTGCCCACCGTGTGGGCGGAGCCGGGGTGATCGCCATCACGGGCAGGCGCTCCCGTCTGGATCAGCTGGGCGGCCGCCTGCGGGCGCTTAGCCCCTTGGCGGTATTGGGCAGGGGTTACGCGCTGGCCCTGGGGCCGGAGTCCCAGGTGTTGCGCAGCGCCCTGCAAGTCAAGGTGGGGGACGCGATCAAGCTGCGCCTGGCCAAAGGGGCGCTGAAGGCAAAAGTGCTGGAGGTTGAATCTTGAAACTATTTGGCTGGTTCTTGGCAGCCGCATTAATCTTTTTCGTTGCGCCGGGCCTGGCCGATGCGGCTTTGGTCAGTCTTGAACCTGCCAGCCCGGGTCAGGGTCAGCCCGCCCTGGTGCGGGCTTGTCTGGGCCGTGACGTAAAAAGCGCCCGGGTGAGTTTTTTGGGGATGGAAATTCCTTTGCTCAGAGGCAAGGACGGCTGCTTCTTCGGCGTGGTGGCGGTGGATATCCTGACCAAGCCCGGCACCCATAAATTGCTGGTGTTTGCCGGGGGCAAACCGGCGGCCTCGGCGCGGGTTATAGTGAAGCCCATGGACTATGGCGAGCGACGCATCACGGTGGCCAAAAAATTCATGAGCTTGACTCCTCAGCAGCTCAGCCGGCATTAGCGGGAGATCAAGGCCCAACATCAGGTTTATGATAGGGTCACGCCTGTGCGTTATTGGCGCAGCGCTTTCATCAAGCCGGTGCCGGGCGGCGTCTCCGGCACCTTTGGCCGGCGCAGCATCATCAACGGCGAACCGCGGAATCCTCACGGCGGCATAGATCTCAGAGGCGCCAAGGGCACGCCGGTGATGGCCTCTGGCGGAGGCAAGGTGGCACTGATCCAAGACAGCTTTTTTGGCGGTCAGATTATTCTCATAGATCACGGCCTGGGATTGGTCACCGCCTACCGGCATTTGGACAAGGTGCAGGTCAAAAACGGACAGATGGTGGCCAAGGGACAAATCATCGGTCAGGTGGGAATGACTGGCCGAGTCACCGGTCCTCATCTACACTTTGATGTTCATCTTGGTGGCGCCAGGGTGGACCCCTTGGCCTGGATCAATATCAGCCAAGTTTTCGCCAAACGCCTGGCCGGCAGCTAAGGCGGCGGGACAGGGAGGTAGAGCATGGCGGCGGCCAAGAAGGAGCCCAGCTTTGAGCAGAGCCTCAAACGGCTGGAAGAGATCGTGGACAAGCTGGAGGGTGAGGAACTGGCCTTGGAGGATTCCCTCAAGTTGTTCGAGGAGGGAGTCAAGCTGGCCGAGGCCTGCGGACGCCGCTTGGATGACGCCGAGAAAAAGGTGACCTTGCTATTGAAGGACCGCCAGCAGAAATTGGTGCAGGAGCCTTTCGAGCCCCCTGAGGAGGACTAACTTGGACCTCAAGGCCTATCTGGCCCAGCGGCGGGAATTGGTGGACGCCGCCTTGAACCAGGTGCTGCCCTCCGACGAGGCCGGGGGCGACATCCTGAAGGCCATGCGCTACAGCTTGTTCGCCGGCGGCAAAAGGGTGCGTCCCATCTTATGCCTGGCGGCCTGCGAAGCGGTGGGCGGCCGGGCGGAGGACGCCATGTTCTGCGCCTGCGCTCTGGAGATGGTCCACACTTACTCCCTGGTGCATGACGACCTGCCGGCCATGGACGACGACGACTACCGCCGCGGTGTGCCCACCAACCACAAGGTGTTCGGCGAGGGCATGGCGGTGCTGGCCGGTGACGGGCTTCTCACCCAGGCCATGGTGCTTTTATCCGATGCCAAGTTCACGGCCGACCTGGCCCCGGCCAGGGTGCTGCGCGCCGCCCAGGCGGTGATGCGGGCGGCCGGCTATGAGGGCATGGTGGGCGGCCAAGCCGCAGATTTGGCCGCGGAGCAGGCCGAGCCCGACCTGGCCATGGTGCAATTCATCCACGCCAGAAAAACCGGCGCCCTGCTCACGGCTTCCGTGCAGAGCGGCGCCATTTTGGGCGGGGCTTCCGAGGACGCCGAACTGGCCCTGATGCGCTATGGCCGACGCGTCGGCCTGGCATTCCAGATTGCCGATGACCTCTTGGACCTGACCGGCAGCAGCGCGGAACTGGGAAAACAGACGGGCATGGATGAGGCCCGGGGAAAGATGACCTACCCCCTGGTGGTTGGCCCGGCCGCGGCCAGGGAGACCGGATCGCGCCTGGTTGACGAGGCGGTGGATTTATTGGCCGGCCTGGGCCCGCAGGCGGAGCCCCTGGCTTTGATTGCCAGCTATATCATGGAACGCACGAAATAACGCATTATGAGTAAAGATGCTCCTCGAATAGAGTCCATCCTGGATCATGTGAACGGACCGGCCGATATCAAGGGCCTCAGCTTAAACGAGCTTAAGATCCTGGCCGGCGAGATACGCGCCCGGATCATAGAACAGGTCAAGATTAGCGGCGGACACCTGGCTCCCAGCCTGGGCGTGGTGGAACTGACCCTGGCCCTGCACAATGTGTTCACCTGCCCCCGCGACCAGATCGTGTGGGATGTGGGGCACCAGACCTATGCCCACAAGCTCATTACCGGCCGCCGCGAGACCTTTTCCACTCTGCGCCAATACAAAGGCATCTCGGGATTCCCCCGAAGGGCGGAGAGCCCCTTCGATGCATTTGACACCGGGCATTCCTCCACTTCCATTTCGGCTGCCCTGGGCATGGCCGTGGCCAACCAGCTTAAAAAGGGCGAGGGCAAGGTGATTGCGGTCATCGGCGACGGCTCACTCACTGCGGGCTTGGCCTATGAAGGCCTGAATCAGGCCGGCGATATGGACCGGGATCTGATCGTGGTGCTTAACGACAACGGCATGTCCATTGCGCCCAACGTGGGCGCCATCAGCAGCTTTTTGTCCCGGGCGCTTTCGGGTAAGGCGTATCAGACCTTCCGCAAGGACGTGGAGCGCTTCCTCAAGTCGGTGCCGGGATTCGGCGCGGAGCTTTTGGATTTCGCCCGCCGATCGGAGGAGTCCTTCAAGGCATTCTCAACGCCGGGCATGCTATTCGAGGCGTTCAAGTTCAACTATATCGGCCCGGTGGACGGACACCGCCTGGACCGGCTCATGGACACCTTCTCCGCGGTGGCCAAGCTGGAAGGCCCCATCCTGGTCCACGTGCTTACCCAAAAAGGCAAAGGCTATACCCCGGCCGAGGAGGACCCGTCCCATTTTCACGGGGTGGGCGCGTTGAAACCCAAAAGCGATGTCCCGGCCGAGCCTCCGCCGCCGTCCTACACCAGCGTGTTCGGCAGGACCATGCTTGAATTGGCCCGGCGAAATGAGCGGGTAGTGGCCATAACCGCGGCCATGCCGGAGGGCACCGGATTGCAGCCTTTTGCAGAGGCGTTTCCCGAGCGCTTCTTTGACGTGGGCATCGCCGAGCAGCACGCCGTCACCTTTGCGGCAGGCCTGGCGGTATCCGGCTTCAGTCCGGTGGTGGCCATTTACAGCACATTCATGCAGCGCGCCTTCGACCAGGTGGTGCACGACGTTTGCCTTACCAAACTGCCTGTGGTTTTCGCCCTTGACCGCGGCGGCATCGTGGGTGAGGACGGTGCCACCCACCAGGGGCTTCTGGACCTTTCGTTTCTGCGTTGCGTGCCCAACTTGAGCCTCCTGGCGCCGGCCGATGAAAACGAGTTGCAGCACATGCTTTACAGCGCCTTGGCTCATGACGGCCCAGTGGCCTTGCGCTATCCCCGCGGCCGGGGCCTGGGCGTGAAAATGGACGAGAAGCTGAAGAAACTGGCCTGGGGCAAGGCCGAACTGCGCCGTCCGGGTAAGGACATCGCGCTTTTGGGCATCGGCGTGGAGGTGGCAGTATGCCAAGCCGCCGCCGAGGCATTGGCCGAGCAAGGCATAGACGCCGCCGTAGTTAACGCACGTTTCGTTAAGCCCTTGGACGAGGATATTATCTGCGCTTTGGCCAAAAAGTGCGGAAAGCTAGTGACCGTGGAGGAGAACGAGGCTGCCGGGGGGTTTGGCTCCGCGGTGCTGGAAGCCCTTTCGCGCCGGGGGGTATACGGAGTGAAAACCCGCTGCATAGCGGTGCAGGACTCTTTTGTGGAGCACGGCTCCCAAGCCCAACTGCGCCATGATTACGGACTGGACGTGGAGGCGGTGGTCAAAGCGGCCATGGCGCTGCTGGACTCTGCCTAAGCACGTTTTCAGGGAAGGACGGGACTTGCTTCTGTTTAGGGCCTCCCTATTATCGCGCGAATCGCTGATTGCCCTGTCAGGTTCCTCCCTCAGGGCGTTTCCCAAACAAGAGAGCCTGGACTATTGCGCTTGCGGAGACCTGGTATGACCCGTCCCGCCAAACGGCTCCGCCTGGATCAGTACCTGGTGGATAATGGCCTGGCCCCCAGCCGGGCCAAGGCGGCGGGCATGATCCTGGCCGGGCTGGTCAAGGTGAACGGGCAGAAAGCCCACAAGGCCGGCAGTGCGGTGCCGGAAGGCGCGCTGGTGGAGGTGGCTGGGCCGGAGCATCCCTATGTCTCGCGCGGCGGGATGAAGATAGAGGGGGCTCTGGAGCACTTCGGCTTGGATCCCCAAGGCTGGTGCTGCCTGGACGTGGGAGCCAGCACCGGAGGGTTCACCGATTGCCTGTTGCAGCGCGGAGCTTCCCAGGTGACCGCGCTGGATGTGGGATATGGCCAGTTGGCCTGGAAGCTTCGGCAAGACCGACGGGTGGAGTGCCTGGAGCGGGTCAATGTGCGCCACGTGACCGAGGATGTGGCGCCCGGTCCGTTCGATCTGATCGTGGTGGATGTTTCCTTCATCAGCCTTACTTTGGTAACGCCGCCTTTGGCGGCGCGGCTCAAACCCGGCGGCTTGCTGCTGGTCATGGTCAAGCCCCAGTTCGAGGCGGGGAAACAGCAGGTAGGCTCGGGCGGCGTGGTGCGGGACCAGGCGGTGCAGAAGGCTTGCGTGGACAAGGTGGCCAACCATCTGGCCGGGCTGGGCTTGCATATATTGGGGCGCTGCCCCAGCCCCGTCACCGGACCCAAAGGGAACCAGGAGCATTTTTTGCTGGCCCGGGCATAGCCCCGGTTGGCTTTTTCGGCGCCAGGACGCTTGAGCCCTGATTTGATGTGTCAATAGCCCGCTGCTGGTAATATATTCGAGGTGGCGAGCGATATGGGGGGGCGTCGCAAAAGGCTTGGCTCAATTCCGCGACGGCTTTTTTCATTGCGGCTCGCGCTCGGCGAGACTGGAGACCGCGCTGGATGAGGGTGATTCGGATTGACAACTAAGCGGCGGCATGCCACTGATTCTTGATCGATCCATAATATAAAGATTGTCCTGATATTTTAGCTGGAGCAGGTGAAACACATGGCCAAGCTGACCAAGAAGCAGGTCAAGGAGCTAAGCGAAAAGCTCTCGATCCAGAAAAAAGCCGTATGGGCCAAGGCCACGGCCAAAGAGCGCAAGGAGATCTTCGCCCTGGCCGAGCGTTACAAGAGCTTTCTTGATAACGCCAAGACCGAGCGCCTGGCCGTGGAGACCATAAAGCAGCAGGCCGAGAAAAAGGGCTTCAAGGACATCGACGGCAGGGCGGGCGGCAACAAATTCTATGCGGTGTTCCAAAACAAGGCCATCATCTTGGGCGTGATCGGCAAGCAAAAGCCCTCGCAGGGCTTGCGGCTGATCGGCGCGCATATCGACGCGCCGCGCCTTGATCTCAAGATGCATCCCCTTTATGAGAACCAGGAACTGGCTTTTCTCAAAACCCACTATTACGGGGGCATCAAGAAATACCAATGGCTGGCCCGCCCCCTGGCGGTGCATGGCGTGGTATGCACGGCCGACGGCAAGACCGCGCGCATCGCCTGGGGCGAAAAGACGGAAGATCCGGTGTTCACCGTGCTGGATCTGCTGCCGCACCTTTCCCGCAAGGCCCAAGGCGAGAAAAAGCTTTCCGAGGCCATCGAGGCCGAGCGCATGAACCTGCTCTTGGCCGGCCTGCCGCTGGATGCGGCCGAGGGCACGGA
The DNA here is from genome assembly GCA_964507555.1 of uncultured Desulfarculaceae bacterium. Taxonomy (GTDB): domain Bacteria; phylum Desulfobacterota; class Desulfarculia; order Desulfarculales; family Desulfarculaceae; genus Desulfocarbo. The sequence goes on along the minus strand of CAZDRW010000197.1, from coordinate 167 downwards.
CCTGGTAAAGCTGGCTGTGCTCCAGTACCTGGATAAAACCCACGGCATCAAGGAGGCCGATCTCATAAGCGCCGAGTTGGAGATCGTGCCGGCGGGTCCGGCCCGCGACGTGGGCCTGGACCGCGCCTTGGTGGGCGCCTATGGCCAGGACGATAGGGCCTCGGCTT
>CAZDRW010000196.1:0-6641 GCA_964507555.1 uncultured Desulfarculaceae bacterium | reverse complement strand
CGACACCAAGATGCGCATCCGCCAGGAGATTCTTTTGGGCATCGGCGGAGTGCGGCTCTTGAAAACGCTGGGCATAACCCCCAACGTCTATCACATGAACGAAGGGCATTCGGCCTTTGCCTCCCTGGAGCGCATCCGCATTCTGCGCCAGGACGAGGGGCTCAGCTTTGACGAAGCCCGCGAGGTGGTGCGCGCCTCCAACGTGTTCACCACCCACACTCCGGTGCCGGCGGGCAACGACTACTTTAACGCCGATTTGGTGAAAACCCATTTCCAAGGCTATGTGGGCGGGCTGGGCCTATCCATGCCGGTGCTTTTGGGCTACGGCCGCATCCACCCCACCGACCAAGAGGAGCTTTTCTGCATGACCGTGCTGGCCCTACGCTTCTCGGGCTATTCCAACGGCGTGAGCCGCCTGCACGGCAAGGTGAGCCGCGAAATGTGGCGGGAGGTATGGCCCCACTTCCCCACCGAGGACGTGCCCATCGACTACGTCACCAACGGCGTGCACATCCCCAGCTGGATCTCCAACGACATGGCCTATCTCTATTACCGCTACCTGGGGCCCGAATGGAACGAGGACCCGGATTCGCAGGCGGTGTGGAGCCGGGTGCTGGACATGCCGGATAGCGAACTTTGGCGCGCCCACGAACGCCGCCGGGCCCGGCTCATCAGTTTCGTGCGCATGCGCCTGGCCGACCAGCTAAGGCGCCGGGGGGCCAGCCCCGACACCGTCAAGCACGCTAGCGAGGTGCTGAACGACGAGGCGCTGACCATCGTCTTCGCCCGCCGCTTTGCCACCTATAAACGAGCGGTCCTGCTTTTCAGGGACCTAACCCGCTTGGCCCGCATCGTGGGCGATCCCGATCGGCCGGTGCAGTTCATCTTCGCCGGCAAGGCCCATCCCAAGGACGCCGAGGGCAAGGAGTTCATCCGGCGGGTGGTGGAGGTTGCGGCGGACCCGCGCTTTCGGGACCATATGGTTTTCATCGAGGACTACGACATAAACGTGGGGCGCTATCTGGTGCAGGGCGCGGACGTGTGGCTCAACAACCCCCGCCGGCCCCTGGAGGCCTGCGGCACCAGCGGCATGAAATCGGCGGCCAACGGCGGGCTTAACCTCAGCATTCTGGACGGCTGGTGGGACGAGGGCTACGAGCCCGGCCTGGGCTGGGCCATCGGCTCGGGCGAGCAGTACGAAAACCCCGACCTGCAGGACCAGGTGGAGGCTTTGGCCCTGTACCGCCTGATGGAAACCGAGGTGGTGCCGCTGTTCTACACCCGCGACCAGGACGAGCTGCCCCGGGGCTGGGTGCGCTACATGAAACACTCCCTGGCCAAGCTCTGCCCCATCTACAACACCCACCGCATGCTGGAGGATTACGCCGACCACGCCTATGTGCCCGCCGCCAACAGCCTAAACGCCCTCAAGGCCGATGGATACGCCCGCGCCCGCGACCTGGGCGGCTGGGTGCGCCGCATCATGGAGAATTGGAGCCAGGTGCAGGTGCTGGAGGTGATGAGCCCGGAAAGCGGGTCCTTGACCTACGGCCAGGAGGTGGAGGTGCGCGCCAAGGCGAGGCTGGGCAACCTGATGCCCTCCGACGTGGCCTGCGACGTTTATTTCGGGGCCCTGGACGCCGAAGGCGAGTTCGCCGAACGCGCCATCGCCACCATGCAGGACACCGGCGGCAATGACGGGGTGTATGATTTCGTGGGCAAGATCACCTGCGCCTTCAACGGCCAGTTGGGGTTATCGGTGCGGGTGGTGCCCTATCATCCCAACCTCATATCCCGTCATGCCTTGGGCCTGGCCGCCTGGGGCTAGGCGGCCAATAAGCCCGCTTGCCTCCTTGAGGGCCATGGGCGGCGTTCCTGGCGGCGCTTTTCGGCGCCAGCCCCTGGCCATGGCCTGGGGATCAAAAAAGTCCGCGCCAAACCGACTCCCAATGCTATTCAGGCCAAAACCCGCAGGCCGGGATACCGCCCCGGCTATCCATTTCGAGTAAACACTTTAATATAATTTTGGGACCGGATCACTGCCGCGCGGCGTTGACCAGCTTGACATCCAGTGCCCGCGGGATGTCCTTGGGGTCTAATTCGGCCAATAAACCCCTGCGCCCGGCGTTTATGTATACACATTGTAATTCCATTATGCTTACCTCGATCAATACGGGCAGCCTTTTCTTGGTTCCAAAGGGGCTGATGCCGCCAACCAGGTAGCCGGTGTGCTTTTGGGCGGTTTCCGGGTCGCAAGGGCTCACGGCTTTTACTCCCAGCTCGCGGGCCAGTTCCTTGGTGGACACCTCCCGGTCACCGTGCATGAGAACCAGGTATGGCTTGCCCGCCTCATCCTGCATGACCAGGGTTTTTATCACCGCATGCTCGTCCACCATGAGCTCGCGGGCCGCGGTTTGGGTTCCGCCGTGATCCTCATAGGCGTAAGGCCTGGGGGTGAATTCCACCTTGGCCGCCTTCAAGGCGTGCACCGCCGGGGTGCTGGGGATTTTTTTCTTGGCCATGCTTTGCTCCGGGTTAAAGTCCGGCGCCATTGGCGCCGATAAGCAGTATAGGACGAATGTGCCCTGAAAGCCAAACCAAGGAGTCACTATGGCCAACATGGAGCTGGTGCCGGGAATCCTTTCCTTTTTTTCCGGCCTGGGCGCCTGGCAAAGCATCCCCCAGAGCGTCCAGGGTTGGGGCCGGGTCAGTTGGGGCATGAGCTTTGACACGGTCAAACTGAACTACCCCCAAGCCACCGAGACCAGCGGCCGCCAGCTGGAATACGTGCCCGAGGCCAACCCGCCGGGCCGCGATTACAAGCTGACTTTCGCCTTTGACAGCGGCCACCAGCTGAACTCCGTCACCCTTTCTTTTGCCGGCAGCAGCGAGACCGCCGACTACGCGATTATGGTGCAGGAACTCACCCGCCGCCTGGGCACGCCGGTGGCCACCAGCGCCAGCAGCGCCACTTGGAACGCCGATGAAAGTCAGGCCACCCTCTCATCCCTACCCGATGGCGGAGTTGTCCTGTCCGAGATCGTCTAACCCGGCTGTTTCACGTTTAAAGCGCCGGTTTTTTCTTGCCTGGCAACCCGGTTTCGCTCAAACTATTGATTGACGCCCATGAAGGGTCTGCCCCCCCCTTTAAGCTAGCATCGCTTCCCCGCAATGTGGGGGCGGAAACATAAACAGCCAGAGAGAACTTTAGATGCCCGTCCCCCTTATTGCCTGCGCTCTTTCTTTGCCAATGCTAGACAGCCTCAGGCCAGCCGGGGTTGACGGCCGGGCCCTGGCAGAGGTTGCGCCATGACTTGGGGCAAGGCCGAAGATTCCATCACCCGCATCGCGCCTGGGGTCTTCATTGTGGGAGGGCCGGATGTCAGCGACCCCCGCGACTGCCTCTGCTACCTTATAAAAGGCACGGAAGCCCGACTGTTGGTGGACTGCGGCGCTGGTCCCAGCGCGCCGCGCATCTTGGAACTGGCCACCGAGGCCGGGGGAGCGCCCCCCACCCATTTGGCCATTACCCACGCCCATATAGATCACGCCGGCGGCGCGGCCGAGCTCAAGCGCTTGGCCGCCTGCCAGGTCATGATCCATGCCGAGGACGCCCAGGTGCTGGCCCAAGGCGACTCCTTGCGTAGCGCGGCCAACTGGTACGGGCTCAAATTGGAAGCCGTGCAGCCCGACCGGTTTTTAGACGACGGCGACCAGCTGGATTTGGGCGGCGGCCAGGTGGTGCGGGTGGTGCACACGCCGGGCCACACCCCGGGCTCCCTGGCCCTGTTCTGCCCCTGCGGCGGGGCCCGGGTGCTTTTTGGCCAGGACATTCATGGACCGTTTTCCCCGGCTTTCGGGTCCAACCTGGATGATTGGCGCCAGTCCATGCAAAAGCTTTTGGATTTGAAGGCCGATGTGCTGGCCGAGGGCCATTACGGAATCTTCAAGCCTGCCCAGGAAGTGGAGAGCTTCATCAGGGGACAGCTGCGGACCAACTGATCCTGAGCCTTGCCGCCCCTTCCCGCCGGGCCCCTTGCATCAAACAAGCGCCTGGTTCTTTTCATCTATCCCAGCATGAGGTTGCCATGAACCGCCTAATCTCCTGTCTGTGCCTGCTTCTTTTGCTCTGCCTGGCCGCGCCCGGGTCCTCCTGGGCCGGCGAATCCCATAAGCCCGCGCAGGCCGCGCCCCAGCCGGTGCTGAAACTTCATTTCGACGATCCCTCCTATGACTATGAACTAAAACGCGCCATGAGCTATGCGGTGAGCGGCGGCGCGGATATCAACGAGTGCCTGAGCGCGGCCCAGGGCATAATCCAGGGCCGGGGCGATACCTGGTACCAGGCCTGGCACGGGCAGGCCGTGCGCCTGGACGATCTGGCGGCCAAGGCCCTGGCCCAGGGCCTCAAGGCCAGCGCCCGCGAAGCCTGGCTTCGGGCCAGCAACTACCACCGCAGCGCCGAATTCTTCCTGCACGGCAACCCCCAGGACCCGCGCATCATGGCCTCCTGGCTGGCCAGCCGCCGGGCTTTCCGCCAGGCGGCCCAGCTCATGGATCATCCGGTGGAGGTGATCGCCATTCCCTACGGCCCCAAGAACCGGCTGCCCGGCTATCTCTTGAAACCCGACGACTCGGATAAACCGCGCAAGACGCTGATCCTGCAGACCGGCTTCGACGGCACCGGCGAGGAGCTCTATCTGGACATCGGCTGGTACGCGCTTAAGCGCGGCTACAACGTGCTCATCTTCGAAGGGCCCGGCCAGGGCGGGGCTCTGCGCGAGGGCCATCTCTTTTTCCGCCCCGATTGGGAGAAGGTGGTCACCCCGGTGGTGAATTACGCTCTGATGCGGCCCGAGCTGGACCCCAAGCGCCTGGCCCTCATGGGGCTCTCCATGGGCGGCTATCTGGCGCCGCGGGCGGCGGCTTTCGAGCACCGCCTGGCCGCTTTGGTGGCCAACCCCGGCGGCTTTGACATGTACGGAGCCAAGCGGCCCAGCCCCAAGGAATGGGCCGAAATGAACCAGGACCCGGCCAAGACCAACCAGATGCTCCGCGCCCAAATGGCCAAAGACATCGGCTTCCGCTGGTGGATCAATAACGGCATGTTCACCACCGGCCGCAAGAATCCTCTGGCCTTCATGCGGTTCTGGAGCCGCTTCGCCCTAACCGACGCCATGGCGGCCCAGATCAAATGCCCCACCCTGGTGGTGGTGAGCGGAGGGGATCTTTTCGGCGGCGAGGCCGAGGAGCGCCTGCTCTATGACAAGCTCAGCGCGCCCAAGACGCTTCTGACCTTCGGCCCCCAGAGCCCGGCCCGCCAGCACTGTCAGGTGGGCGCCCTCTGGCAAGGCAACGCCGCCATCTTCGATTGGCTGGACGCAACCTTGAAATAATGCGGTCCGCCTTGGCCGCGGCCGCTCCCGCCCCGCTGGTTGCCCAAGCGTTTGCAAGCGCCGCCAGTCGTGCTATGTAAGTTCCAGGCCCCACAAGGGTCCTTTTTCAGCTAACCCCATCCATTAGCGGAGACTCACCATGAGTGACGACCTTAAAGCCAAGACCGCCGCCACCGCCGAGACCCTTTTCGCGGGCTATGAAGGCGCCCGGCCCTATGAGATCTGGCGCGCCTTTGACAAGGACCTAGCCCGGGACATGAGCCTTTACATCACCGGCCAGATGTACGCCCGCCAGAAGCTGGACCACCCCACCCGCCAGCTGGTGGCCATCACCTCTTTAGCCTCCCTGGGTCACTTGGATGAACTCAGGCTCCATGTCTATGCCGGGCTTAAGGTGGGGCTACAGCCCCAGGACGTGGCCGAGGCCATTTTCCAGGTGGGCACCTATGCCGGGGTGCCGCGGGTTAACCAGGCCTTGGGCGTCCTCAAAGAGGTGCTGGAGGCCCGAGGAGAGTGGCCGATATCTTCTTAACCGCCGCAAAAAAGCAGAGCCCCTTAAGGGGCCCTGCTTAACGGCCGGCGCTGACTGTTGATTATATGAAGGCGCTATCTGATAGTTTGTCCGGGCTGGTTTAAGCAGCTGGTGGTGGAGGCTGAAAACCGCTTCCCTTCATGGATTTTTGCGCTGCAGCCCCTTGCAATGCGGGCCATGGTTTAAAGGCGAATATGATGACCATTATTAAATTGAGCAGAGGTACCAGTGTTGTCAAAACCCACCAACCGTTGAAGCCGGCCTTAGCCACGATGCGGTAACCCACATACAGATAAAATATAGCAAAGGCTAAACCGATTATTATTTGAATAGCTTCCATAGTGAACCCCCTTCATGACATTGCATGCCTCAGAACCGTTTAAACCCACAGGATAAAGAGCTTGCCGCGCCGGTAGTCCGCTTGCCTTAATCGCCTAGAGTTTCTTGATCACCTTGCGCGCGGTCTTGGCCTGGCTGGACTTGGGATAGCCCTTGATCAGGCGGTTGAGCACGATCTTGGCGGTGCGCTTGTCGCCCAGCTCCCGGAAGGCCAACCCCTGCTTTAAAAGCGCCGCCGGCACCTTGCCGCTTTTGGGGTAGTGCTTAACCACCTGGTTGAAGGCCAGGATAGCCTCCTCGTAGCGTTTTTGGTCGTATAAAACATCGCCGATCCAATACTGGGCGTTGTCGGCCAGGCTGGACTTGGGATGTTT
>CAZDRW010000195.1:0-6649 GCA_964507555.1 uncultured Desulfarculaceae bacterium | reverse complement strand
CTTGGCGTTATTGCCTTGGACCCGGCTCTCCACACCCTAGGAGAGCCGGTCAAGGCGGTCACTTACCACGAGGCTAGCGTTGCCAAAACCGAGGCAGGTTGGCGCGCCGAGGTCGTGCTGGATGTCTAGCTTGGTCACTGTGCTTGAGTTCGGCTAGGCTGCCAATATGTTTTGCCAAGAGCATAACGCGGCAAGTATCCTAGTATTATGATACAAACCCAAAATATTGGCCCCTGCCGCTGGCAGATATTTAAGCCTGAGGACCCAAAGCGAACCGCAATAGTCTTTGCAGACCAAAATCTCTTAGAAGATATGCAGCGCGACCGCGCATTAGACCAGCTCATGGGCGTTGCCGCGCTACCGGGTATCGTCGGCCCAGCCTTGGCCATGCCGGATGCCCACCAAGGTTATGGCTTCCCCATCGGAGGCGTCGCTGCCTTTGACCCTGTTTCCGGTGTGATATCGCCGGGCGGCGTTGGCTATGACATCAACTGCGGCGTGAGGTTTCTTCGCAGTAAATTGCTCGCCAGTGAGCTTAGCCAGGATCAACTCAGACTAATGGCAGACGCTTTAGCCTCTCAGGTGCCGGCGGGGGTGGGCAAGGGGGGCGGGCTAAAGCTATCAGCCAAAGACCTCAATAAGGTATTAACCGAGGGGGCGGCCTGGGCGGTGAAACGCGGCTTCGGCACGGCCAGCGATCTGGAATTCTGCGAGGATCAGGGAACGCTGAAAAGCGCTTTAGCGGCCGGGGTTAGCGATCATGCTCAAAAACGCGGGTCCGGCCAGTTGGGCACGCTGGGCGCAGGCAATCATTTCATAGAAATAGCCGAGATTGATCAAGTTTACGACCAGCGCGTCAGTGAGGCCTTTGGCCTGCATTTGGGACAAATGGTTTTGTGGATTCACTCTGGTTCAAGGGGCTTGGGCCATCAAGTATGCACTGATGCCTTAAAAGCCTTGGGCAGGTCTCCTGAGGCTATCAGGCCACAGGATCGGCAACTCATCGCTGCTCCGCCCAACTCTTCAATTGGCCGATCATACTTAGGCTCCATGGCCGCTGCTGCAAACTATGCATATGCCAACCGCCAAGTGCTTACAGCGCTAGTCAGACACGCCTTGGAACATGCCTTAAAAGCAAGCCCCCAAATGCTGGGCTTAAGCCTGGTTTATGATGTCACCCATAATGTGGCCAAATTGGAAGAACACAAATGGCAAGGCCGTAACCGGGCCTTATGGGTTCACCGCAAGGGTGCGACTAGAGCGCTGGGTCCCGGCCATAGAGACCTTCCATCCCAATATGCCAAAAGCGGCCAGCCCGTATTAGTACCCGGAGACATGGGAAGAGCCAGTTTCGTGCTGCACGGGACTGATTTGGCTCAGAAGGAAACTTTCGCTTCCTCTGCTCATGGTGCGGGCCGTTGCCTATCCCGAACCCAGGCCAAAAAAATGGCCAGCGGCCGCCAAGTCATAGAATCCCTGGCTCAAAAGGGCGTTGACGTAAGAACCGCCAATTTAAAAACCCTGGCCGAGGAAATGCCGGAGGCTTACAAAGACGCGGCCGCGGTGGTCGAGGTCATGCATGTCTCAGGAATCGCCCGCAAGGTGGTCCGAACACGCCCGCTGGTGGTCATCAAGGGATAACACACTTAACATACGCGGATATTGCTTTCTGGCAGAATGGCATATCCTCTCCCCTTAACTTTTAATTCGATCTTGTCCTGGACATTAACAGCCTAATTCCTGTAATAAAATATGTGCGTCTGCATACTGATGTATTGTTGCGGTGGGTTTTTAACGTCTAACCCCTCGTTAGGCCTTGATCATCCGCTATTAAATTAAAAATTAACAGAAAAAGGAACCCATCATGGCCAAACAGTTCGTATTGCTTCACGGAGCCTGGCACGGTGGATGGTGCTGGGATGGCGTCAAGCAGGCTTTGGAGTCTGAGGGGCATAATTGTTTAGCACCGACCATGCCGGGACACGCGCCTTCCGATGACCGGAAGGAAATCACTTATGACAGCTATATTAATGCCATTAAGGATATTGTCTCAGCTCAGCCGGGCGCGGTGGTATTGGTCGGTCACTCCAGCGCCGGCCATATGATGCAAAGCACGGCTCCCCTAGTTGCTGATAAACTTGAGCAATTGATTTTCATCAATTCCTTTATCCTGGGTCATGACCAAAGCCAATTCGACCTGGTGCCACCTGAGGTTGCCGAGGGCATGACTGCGGCAGCAAAAAGCTCACCTGACATGTCGGTGCCCATTGACGAAGACTTTGTGCGCAACATGCTGATGCAGGATGCCAGCACTGCCCAGCAGGATGAACTGATTTCGCACCTGGTTCCCCAGCCTCTTGCCTTGTTCACCACCAAGATCAATGCCAATCCGTTTAAGGACATCGCAGCTAAGCGCACCGTGATTTTTTGCCAGGACGATCAATCGCTGCCTCCTGGAGCTTATCTTGGTATGGCTCAAGCCCTGGGCGCTTTTGAGCTCATTCAAGTTCCCGGCGGTCATGAAACTCTGTTTGTTGATCCTAAAACCGTGACGTCCGCAATTATTAAGGCTGTGTCTTGAGCTAGAAAAGGCGAGGAAGCGTAAAACAAAAGGGCCCGACAGGGCCCTATTTTTTTTGGGGGAGGATACGATCGGCTGACCAAGGGTGGCTGATTATTTACCGGATAATTTCTGCGCTTAACTTAGGCCAATTTAAACCAATGCTTTTAATGAATAAATCGGTCTGTAATAACAAATATTCTTGCCCTCTTATGCTCGCTAGGCCCTCCCCACCCGGTTACGGCCATCCCGTTTGGCGTCCAAAAGAGCCTGGTCTGCCCGTTCGAATAAGCTGGTCAGGCTCTCGCCTTTTTTGGCCTCTGCCACACCCAGAGTAACCGTAATGCGCAGTTCGCCCTGCCCACGATAGGTGAATCTTATGGTCTCGGTGGCTTGCCTAATGCGCTCTGCGGCATCAGCAGCATCCTTTATAGACGTTTGCACTAAAATTACCGCAAATTCGTCGCCAGCATAACGGAATAGTGCGTCGGAACGCCGCAAGGCATTGGAGGCCCGATCGGCGATGGCCTGCAAGGCCTTGTCGCCAGCCTGGTGGCCATAGGTGTCATTCACGCCCTTGAAATTATCAATATCAAATATTATCAAAGAGATAGGCTTGTAATCGGAAGATTGCAAAACCTCGGAAAGCCTATTAGCGAACGCGCGCTTGTTCCATATTTTAGTAAGCGGGTCGGTGAGTGCCTCTTCGCTGAGCCGTTCGCTCATTTTCTCAACTTGGCGCACCCGCTCCCGCAAGCGCCCCAGGTTGGAACGCACTTGCTCCAACTGACGGCGGGTGGCGCTTAGCATCCCCTGCTCTTTTTCTTGGCGGGCTTTTATGCCTTCGCGCAAGGTTCGTAGATGCTCAACCGCCCTGGCCTTCATGGTTTCCAGATTATCCGATTCCCTAAGTGCCTGTGCCAGCCCGCCTATGGAGGCAGTAACTTCGGCATCGAAATCGCGGCTAACTTGGACAATCCCGTTTTGAGCCTCGTAAACCGTTTCGGCAAGCGCCTCCTCGGTCCTAAAAACTTCGCCAACCACCTCCTTGAAGGCCATTTCCGCCTGTCTGCTCCGACGCTCCAAGGCTTGACGAAAACGATCCATGAGATCCATGGTGCGCACCATGGCTGCCCGAACCTGACTAGTAGCTATAAGTCTCTGAATCTCTACAATGTCTTGTTCCAGGCCTGGGTCGAACTCTGGATCACCAAGCCGTAACCCTTCCATTAGGGCTAATGCCACATGTCGGCCGGTTTCATCCTCGCCAACAGTGGCTTTGGTTGCTTGATCCAAATCGTGACCATTCAGGAGCGTGTTTTTCAGATCAGCCACCGCGGCACGCATTGCCACTGGATCAGCTTTTTCCGATTCAAACGCCTTCCTGGTCTTTTTTAGCTGTTTGCTTTGCCGCTTATCCAAGTGAGGTGAAACCAGCCCAACCAACACCAGCAAGGCCTCACGAAAAGCGGTCTCCGCTTCTTTGTGACGAGTCTCGCACTGGTCTAGTTCCCAGTTGAGTTCTAGAATGCGTTCGCGAAGGTATTTGGCGTCTTTGTTCTCTTTGGGGACCTCTACCATTGCTGCTCTCCAGGCCTGTTATAAGCCCTTGAATAGCATAATTTGTACCATAAAGAGAAGAGGCTGGCTCGGTACAAGGAAGAGGAGGGTATTTTTTTATTATGAACTGCTTAGGCAACGGTGGCTTATAAAGCCCGCCAGGCAGGCAACCTAGCAGGCTTAACTTGGGATTGACAAATATTTCTCTATGGTTGAGCCAGTGAAACCGCTACCAGCTTTTTCATTATTTAAAGGCAAGAGGCAATAACCATCTTCTGCACCTGGCTAGTACCTTCGTATATTTGAGTTATCTTGGCATCGCGCATCATGCGCTCCACTGGGTACTCCTTGACATAACCATATCCGCCTAAAACCTGCACAGCATCGGTTGTGACTTTCATCGCTGTCTCGGCAGCCATTAGTTTGCTCATGGCGGATAAGCGGATCGCCTCGCGGGGCACGCTGGAAAGATCCTTGCTTATTTCTTCGAAAACCGCAGCCGTCTTGTAAACCAGTTGCCGGGACGCTTCGATGGCGGTGTCCATGTCCGCAAGCATCCAGGCCAAACCCTGGTTAGTGATTATGGCGCGCCCAAATTGCTGGCGTTCACGGGCATAGCCAACAGCATAGTCCAAGGCACCCTGAGCAATACCCACGGCCTGCGCCGCAACGCAAGGCCGGGTGAAATCCAGTGTCTTCATGAGGATGGCAAATCCATCGCCTTCCTTACCCAAAATGTTTTCAACAGGCACTTCGCAGTCCTCGAAGATGAGTTCGCAGGTGCTTGATGCGCGAATTCCCATCTTGTCCTCTTTTTTGCCTATTTTAAAACCGGGGGTTCCCTTCTCAACCACGATCACGCTCATACCGCCCTTGTGCGGCGGCAACTTGGGATCGGTTTTACAGGCCACGCAAACGTATTGGGCGACATCGGCATGGCTGATGAACTGCTTAGTGCCGTTTATAATATATTTATCGCCTTTTTTTATCGCATTGGTGCGCACACCGGCAGCATCGGAACCGGCGCCGGGCTCGGTCAACCCGAAGGCCACCAAATGCTCGCCGCTGGCCAGGCTGGGCAGCCACTTTTTCTTTTGCTCGTTTGATGCGGCCAACAGCATCGGCATGGAACCCAATTCATGGACCAAGAGCACCACGGAACTGCTGGCGCAGACCTTGGCGATTTCCTCTACCGCCAGGCACAAGGCCAGCACGCCCATCTGGGATCCGCCGTATTCTTCTTTGAAATCGCAGCCCAAAATGCCGTTTTCCCGGAACACCTCCACCACGTCCCAAGGGAACTTTCCCGTAACATCGCGCTCGGCCGCGCCTGGAGCTATCTGTTCCTTTGCCAAACGCCGCACCATGTCCTGCAGCATTCTTTGCTCCTCGGTGAGGTCATACAGCATCGGCCTATCTCCCTAATTTATTTCTTTTTTACGAAAATGTTCGCGGTCACGCCAGCTAGCCCCAACAAGCGCCTCTTCTATTCCACCTCTAACAGCATGGACATGCCCATGCCGCCGCCCACGCATAGCGTGGCCAGACCCAAGGTGTTGCCCCGGCGTTTCATTTCATTGATCAAAGAAACCACGATACGGGCGCCGGTGCATCCCACCGGGTGCCCCAGGCCCACGCCGGACCCGTTGACATTGGTGATGTCCCGGTTCAGGCCCAATCCCTGCTCGCAAGCCAAATACTGAGCGGCAAAGGCCTCGTTCAACTCGATCAATTGAATGTCAGCCAACTTGACGCCGGTCTTTTTCAGAAGCTTTTGGGTGGAAGGCACCGGGCCCCAGCCCATGATTTTGGGATCGCAACCAGCCGCGGCATAGGAGTGTATCTTGGCGATGGGGTTTAGGCCAAGCTCCTTGGCTTTTTCGCGGCTCATGACCAGGCAAATCGCGGCGCCATCGTTGAGACCGGAGGCGTTGCCCGCGGTAACGGTGCCGTCTTTGGCAAATACCGGCTTCAGCCTGGACAGGGCGTCCATGGTGATCCCCATGCGGACGTGCTCGTCAGTATCCACCACTTTGGGGTCGCCCTTACGCTGCGGCACCTTAATTGGGATAATTTCATCGGCGAATTTACCCGATTTAATGGCGGCTTCCGCATTGTGATGGGAGCGAAGCGCGATGATATCCTGCTCTTCGCGGGGGATGCTGTACTTGCGGGCCAGGTTTTCCGCGGTTTGGCCCATGATGTAGCCCTGGCCTTTGGGCTCTAACAAATTGGAGCCGGAATGCAGCATCTCCCACATGGAGTCCATCATTTGACCATGCTGCAGGCGCGCGCCCCAGCGGGCCGAAGGCAAGACGTAAGGCGCGTTGGACATGGATTCCACGCCGCCAGCCACCACCACCTCGTATTCGCCGGCCTTGATATAAGTGGCGGCCATGGCCAAGGCCTGCATGGCGCTGGAGCATTGGCGCTGGATAGTTACCGCCGGGATATGGTCAGGCAAGCCAGCCGCCAGCATTGCGGTGCGGGCGGTGTTGGCCTCCTCAGGGTGTTGCATGCAGTCACCCA
>CAZDRW010000194.1:0-6670 GCA_964507555.1 uncultured Desulfarculaceae bacterium | reverse complement strand
AGTGATGACGGGTGCGGCTTCGACGTCTCCTCGGTCAACGGCATCATCGAAGCGCTTTCCTTCCAGGACCTCTCGGGCCAGGCCATTTACCGCATCGTGCGGCTTCTCACTGACTTCCAGGTGCAGCTTTTAGCCATGGTGGTGAGCTTCGGAACCAAGCTAAAGACCAAGGCCGAAAAAAAAGACGTCACCCCCGACCAAAGCGAGAAGATGGCCCAGGAGCAGGTGGACAAGGCTTTGGAGACCTTGGGCGTCGGAACCGGGGACGAAGGCGAGGAGGCAGGAGAAGGCTCCAAACTGGATCAGGATACTGTCAACTCCCTGCTGGATTCCCTGGGCTTCTAGCTACTGATTGATTTGCTTTTAGAGCCCGGACCCTGGAGGGTTCGGGCTTTTGTTTTGCCTGGCCTTGCAATCCACCAGCAAACGTCGCCCTCCCCCTTGACATCAACGTTTGGCTGATTAATTTTTGCCTAAGGAGCCTTGACGCTCCAGTTTCAGAGGTACTGGCCAGACCACTAAAATTAAAAATCATGCACCTTGTTCCACGCCCTTACTGGGCGGGAGGCACCAACGGGTTATAAGTAAACCCAATAACCGCCCATCTACCAAGGAGGACCGAAATGTTCTTGACTAGAGGTTCATATCCATGGGGTTCCTTACGCGGCGCGCTAAGCGAAATGGAGCGTCTGCGCCGTGAGATGGACCACGTGGTGGGCGCTTATTCAGCCCGGCCCGAAGGTTATGGGGACGCCAGCGTATTCCCTCCGGTGAACTTGTTGGAGGACTCCGACCACTATCTGCTCAACGCCGAACTCCCCGGAGTTGGCCCTGAAGACCTTGAAATCTCGGTTAAAGGCAAGCAGGTTTCCCTGCAGGGCCAACGCAAATCCCCACAGCTGCCCGAAGGCGTTCGCTTCCACCGCCGCGAACGCAGCCAGGCCGGCTTCAGCCGCCTCATCGGTCTACCGGCCGAAGTGGACGCCGACAAGGTGGAAGCCCGCCTGGAAAACGGCGTGTTGCGGGTGGTGTTGCCCAAGGCCGAAGTGGCCAAGCCGCGCAAGATCGCGGTTAGCGCTTCTTAGGCCAGCTTTCAAGCGCTTGAAAGGAGGTATCCCGCCATGAGCGTTTCCACGGACCTGACCCGCCGCGATGAAAGCCCGGCAACGGCCGGGGCTGAGCGGACCAAGACCGAGCCGGTTTATACTCCGGCCGTGGACATATACGAGACCCAGGACAACCTGGTACTTCTGGCCGACCTGCCGGGTGTGGCTAAGGAGGACCTGACCATCAAGTTGGACGAAGAGGTGCTTACCATCGAAGGAGCCGCCCATGCCTCGGCCGCTCCGGGTCAGCACTTGCTCACCGAGTACATCAGCGGCACTTTCTACCGCCAGTTCACGGTGGGCGAAGCCATCGACCGCGAAAAAATCGACGCCAAGCTGAAGAACGGCGTTTTGGAGCTGGTGCTGCCCAAGGCGGAAAAGGCCAAGCCCAAGCGCATCCAGGTCACATCGGACTAAGCTGCCAACCATATATGCGGCAAGCAAACGGGCGCCCTAAAGGGGCGTCCGTTTTATAATGCCCCCGAAATTATTAAATAGCCTATGTGACTAAGCCGGCCCTGGCTGGCAAAGGTATAATGTTCTGCAAATAGGCCCCTTCCAGCCTTTAAGGCAACAAACCTTTCCCTGGCAAGGAGACAATCATGCCTTTTGTGAATATCAAGCTGATACCGGACGGCATCACCGTGGAGCAAAAAGAACGCGTCATCGCGGGAGTCACCAAGGTGTTGCAGGACGAACTGGGCAAAGATCCTGACGCTACCGTGGTCCTCATTGAAACCGTGGAAAGCGACAACTGGGGCAGAGGAGGCCAGAGCATCACCAAACGCCGGGCGGCAGGCTAGGCCACACAAGCAGGCCGTTGGCCTTGATTGCACACCATCAAGCCATGTGGCCCAACGCCCCACATAAGAAGTCCGGCCCCCAATCGGGAGCCGGACTTTTACTTTTCGAGATACCGCGGAGCTACTTCTTGGAATAGTCGTACCAGCCGGCGCCGGTCTTGCGGCCGAGCTTGCCGGAGCGCACCTGGTTTTTCATGGTGGTGGGAATGGCCCACTTCAACTCTTTGTTGAGCTCCTGATAGAAGTAGTCGGCCACGAACTTGCAGATATCGATGCCGGTGAAGTCCATCAACTCAAAGGGCCCCATGGGGTAGTTGAGGCCCAACTTGAGTGCTTTGTCGATATCTTCCCTGCTGGCCACGCCCTCCTCCAGAAGCTTTACCGCCTCGACCATGTGGGGGATCATGAGCCGGTTAACGATGAAGCCGGGCGAGTCCACTTTGACTTCCACAGTTTCCTTGCCCATCTTTTGGGCCAGCTCGGTAGTGGCTTTTATGGTCGCATCGCTGGTTTCATAACCGCGGATGATCTCCACCAGCCTCATCAGGGGCGGCGGATTGAAGAAATGCATGCCCACCACCTTGTCGGGCCGCTTGGTGGCGGCGGCGATGAGGGTGATGCTCATGGAGCTGGTGTTGGTGGCCAGAATCACCTCTGGCTTGCAGATCTCGTCCAGCTGGCCGTAGACCTGCTTTTTAAGGTCCAAATCCTCAATCACGGCTTCAATGATAAAGTCACAATCAGCCAGATCGCCCATGTCGGTGGTGCCGATTATGCGGCCCAGCACGGTTGATTTCTGCTCTTCGGTGACCTTGCCGCGCTCCACGCCCTTGGACAGGAACTTATCGATGGCCTTGATGCCGCGCTGGACGAAATCGTCCTTGATATCCCGCATCACGACTTCGGCGCCCATCTGAGCGGCCAACTGGGCGATGCCGTTGCCCATGGTTCCCGCGCCCACAACACCGATCTTCTTGAATTCGCTCATAACTGCCTCCTTAGCACTAAGGCTTCCTCTGCCACGTTCACAACGGGGTCAATCCTAACTTGGCCGTATAAAGGCCCCTACCCCATGAGGGCCTAAGCCTATCAAACTATTGGTCGCGCTCAAAGATCATCTCAATGCGTTTTTGCATGTCGCCGAAGACCTCCAATACGCGGGGGTCGAAGTATTCAGGCCTGAGATAATCGTCGCCCTTGGTGATGATCTTGACCGCGGTAGCGTGGTCAAAGGGCGGTTTATAGGGCCTGCGGCTGCGCAAGGCGTCGTAGATATCCGCCATCATCACGATGCGGCCGGAGAGCGGGATGTCCTCTCCGGCCAGGCCGTAGGGATAGCCGGTGCCATCCCAGCGCTCGTGGTGGCTGATGGCGACTTCGCGGGCCATGGCCAGGCGGGGATCGTCGCCCAGGATATGCAGGCCGTAAATGGTGTGTTTTTTGACTTCCTCCCACTCTTCGGCGTTCAGCCGCCCGGGCTTTCTGAGAATGTCGGGATGCACGTGAAGCTTGCCCACGTCGTGCATCTGAGCCGAATAGCCCAAGGTGCTCACAAATGTTTCTTCACAGCCCAGGGCTCGCGCCATTTCCTCGGCATATAGATTGACCCGCACGATGTGATCGCCGGTGTCTTCATCGTGATACTCCGCCGCCCGGGCCAGGGCGCCGATGGTATAGAGGAAGGCCCGTTCCACCTCTTGGACCTGGGAGCTGATGGTCTTCAGGAAAAAGTGGATGGTGGCAACCATGGCCGAAAGCACCTGAGCGTCATAGGGACCCACCCGTTTGCGGTAGTCCAAGGCCACCACGCCCACCTGGGGGGAACGGAAGGCTACCAAGTTGTGGGTGGGTGGATGCTCGCCCAGCCGCTCCCAGATGAGCGAGTCGGGCGCGGGGCCGAAGTCGTCCTCGCTATTCCAGGCCACCAGGTTGTGGCCCATGAACAAGGGCTCGATCTCAGCCTTGGTGATGTTGGTCGCCAAATTCCGAAAAGTAACCTTGGCGTCGTCCAAGTAGTAAAGCCAGCCGTTCCAGGCTCCGCTTTCGGTGCCGGAAAGCAACAGAACCCGCTCTGGCCGGGCCCGGCTGGTCTCGCCCGGCCCCAGAAGAAATTCCATTAGATCATGCAGGCTGGCGCCGGCATCGAAATTATAGGGATCGAAACGGGAAAGCAGGCCGTTGGTGTATGAAGCGATCTCGGCCAGGCGGTGGTAGGCGCCTTCCAACTCGTCGTTGAGGTCTTTGACTCTTAAAAGCGAACGCGAACGGGTCAAGAGCTCGGCCGCGTTCACGGGTTTGCTTAAGAAATCGTCGGCACCGGCGTCCAGCCCCTTGATCTTGTCATCCAAAGCGCCAAGCCCGGTGACCATCACTACCGGCAAACGCCTGGTTTCCTCTGCGCTTTTAAGCCTGCGGCAAACCTCGTAGCCATCCATGCCCGGCATGACGACATCCAAGAGAATCAAATCGGGCCGCTCCTCCCGGGCAATACGCAAGGCTGTCTCGCCATCGGTGGCTTGACTGACTTTTGCGCCGTGCATGTTGTACAACTCGCGCAAGAGCTCCAAGTTGCTGGGCTCATCATCAACGATGAGTACATGTGCGTTTTTCATCTGCTCACTTAAAGGGCGATTCGCCCCTTCCCGGTCCTTATGGCACGGCAGGCATTCCCTGATTGGTCCCCAATTGCGTCTATATATAAATGAAACTAACATTTACCGCCAAAAAGGTCAATGAAGGCATGCACCTGGCGGGCTAAAGCCCGGCACGGGCCGCATTGACACTGGATGATAATCCTGATAGTTTGACGCCAACGGCTGGGAACCGTACCTGACAAAAGGAGCCGCCTTGATGATTCTTATCTCCCGCACGGTCACAACCTGGATTTGCCTAATGTTTCTGCTCGCTTCTTCCGCATGGGCTCAATCCACCATGTATGTCACGGATAAGCTTCAGGTCACTGTGCGCTCCGGCCCCTCGGTGGAAAACAAGGTTGTACACGTCCTGAACTCCGGCGACCGGGTCGAGGCGCTATCCGCGGTGCAGGACGGTTGGATAAAGGTACGCA
The DNA here is from genome assembly GCA_964507555.1 of uncultured Desulfarculaceae bacterium. Lineage (GTDB taxonomy): Bacteria > Desulfobacterota > Desulfarculia > Desulfarculales > Desulfarculaceae > Desulfocarbo. The sequence continues at coordinate 1,694 of CAZDRW010000194.1, read as the reverse complement.
CCGAAGGCGACAAGGAAGGTTGGATGATATCGCGCTATCTCCAGGAAGAGATGCCGGCGCTGATAAAAATCCAAAAGCTGGACCCGGAGAACAAGACCCTGTTGACCCGCATGGAAGAACTCACTAAAAACAATCAAGAACTCAAAAAAAGCCTGGGCCAAGCCCAGGGCCGGGTTGCTGAGCTGGAAGCCGCCTACGCCAAGCTGGAGAAAGACGCCGCCGACGTTTTGGCCCTCCGCAACGCCCACAAAAAGCTGCAAGAAGAGTACGCCGCTTACAAAGAGCGCGTGAGCAATCTCTCCACCGAGGTGGAGTCCCTTCGCCTGAGCAACAACCTCAAGTGGTTCCTGGCCGGAGCCGGCGTGCTTTTGGCAGGCTGGCTCATCGGCTTGGCCATGGGCAGGCGCAAGCGCCGCTCATCTTCCGCCTTATATTAATACATGCCATTCTGGACTGCTCTGACGCTGGCGCTGCTTTTGACGGCCTCGCCCGCGGCGGCCGGCGACAAGCAGCCCTCCCCGGCCACGCCCCCGCCCGCTTTCAGCGCGGTGGTACTTTCCGATGCATCCCTGCGCGATGCCACCGGCGCGGTTATCACGCAAGCGCCTGCCTATGATGTTTTGCCTCTTTTGCGGCCAAGCGGCAACGACCTGTTGGTGCTTTGGCAAGACCCAAAAGGCCGCATCCAAGAGACGCGCCTGGCCGCCAAGGCGGCGGCGGTTGTGCTGGGCCCGCCCGTGGAACACCGTCGCCGCTTGAGCCGCCTGCGGGGGGCCAACCTGCCCCCTGAGGTCAAAGCCCGGCTCATGGCCGGCCGCATCGCCCAAGGCGACAGCATGTGGCAGGTGGAGATGGCCTGGGGCACGCCCCAGCGTTCTTTCATGGTCAACTACATTGCCGATGAACAGCATTTCGTCTATCTGACCCCCAACGGAAAGCCGGTGCTATTACGCTTCGTGGCCGGCGCCCTGGAGGGTCCACTCACCGGCAGCACCCGCGCCGCCGCAGCCCAGGTTGAAACCCCCACCAGCCCACGGTAGAATTCATCCATCATCTTTCCCCCGGCAAACGGAGGTGCAACCGGTGGGGGATACATCCTTTTCCCTACAAATGCTAAAAAAGAACCTGACCATGCTGGCCGCGGTAGCGCCAGAGGTGGCCTGTTGGCTGGAAATGGCCGGTGAAGCATGGGACCAATCCGGCATTCCCAGCGAGATACCGGCTCCCCTGGATCCAGGCTCCACTCCCGCGGCAGCTTATGCGCCTGATTTTCAACCTCAGACCGGCGGTATCACCGTGGTGGTGGGAGGAGGCCTGCTGGACGAGGTGCTGGCTATGGTGCGCAGCATGCCGTCAGGGCACCAGGTTTTCGTATTGGAGCCCCGCGCCCGCCTGCTGACCACCGGCCTGGGCCGCTTCGACTTGGCCGGTTATCTGCGCGAAGGCGACCTGGTGGTTTTGGCACCCCATGAGCACGCCCTGGAAGAAGCCTTATCCCGGCATCCCCAACTAGCCCTGGCCGAGCAGGTGGAGTTTTTACATCTGGCCGGCGATGACGGCGACAATGCCGCCAGCGCCACCTGGGCCCGCCTCTACCGGGTGCTGGGCCAGGCCTTGAAGGCCCGCGACCTGGCCTTGCGCTGGGAAGAGCCCCGGGGCGCCAATCTGGTGGGAAACCTCCCCTTGGCCGGGTT
>CAZDRW010000193.1:5764-6701 GCA_964507555.1 uncultured Desulfarculaceae bacterium | reverse complement strand
AACCTCACCTTCTCCGGCCAGAACTACTCGTTTGAGCAGTCGGTTTTATCAACCTGGCTCTTGGCCCGGCCAGGAGACCAACCCTACTTGCTGGTTGGCGCGGACGAGGCTCACCCCCAATTGACCCCGATTCTGAATCCTCCGGCTAATAGAGACGGCGTATTGAACGATGGAGGCGGTGCGCTGATCCTCAGACCGACCAAAATCAAAAATGGCCTTTGCCTGCGCCCGCTTTTCTTCAAAGGCCCTACAGAAAACACCGAAGAAGCAGAGAGCCTGGCTGATTTGATTAGCACTCAGGGCCAGGTTTACGGAGCCATCATGGTGGGAATCCCGGCCAACCAGCGCGATTTGGGCCAGGCCCAGTTGGATGCTCTAACATCCATCTTGGGCGCTACCTGCCCGGCAATTGATTACCGCCGTCTGCTGGGTGATCATCACACCGTGGCCGCGGTTGCCACATCCCTGGCCTGCTGCATGGTTAAAGAAGGCCAGTTTCCCTCCGGGCTGACCGGCAGCGAAGCCAAGCCGCTGGAGGGTCGTCCATTGCTCTTGTTAACCCTGGGCGAGTATGTTGTGGCCAACGAGTTGTTTTAGCTTGGGCCTTATTTTAAGGATCAAACCTTGAACCAAATCGGTCACTCTTCAGATCATAGCACCTCTCTTCACCTGGCCTTTGACGATGCAGCGATGCAGTTGGGCCGGGTTGCCATGGTGATCCCCACCTATAACCACTGGCCCATGGTGCGGGAAGTAGCTCTGGAGGCATCATCATTGGGCTTGCCGGTATTTGTGGTCGACGACGGATCAAGCGATGAAACAGCAGAAGGCTTGGCCAAACTTTCCGGCATCCGTGTACTCCGGCATCAGGAAAACCTTGGCAAGGGCGAGGCTCTCTTAACCGGCATGCGCGCTGCTGCGGAAGTTGCGGACTGGT
>CAZDRW010000193.1:3214-5754 GCA_964507555.1 uncultured Desulfarculaceae bacterium | reverse complement strand
TGGCTGCCGTTAACAATAACGAACGTGCGGTGGTAGTAGGCCGCCGCCAGGGCATGGATCAGTGCCCGGTTCCTTGGACCAGCCGTTGGGGCCGCGATTTCTCCAATTTTTGGGTATGGCTGGCCAGCGGTCGCTGGGTATCTGATTCGCAAAGCGGTTTCCGTCTTTACCCCTTGCCGGAGACCTTGCGCTTGCCCACCCAGGCTAGACGTTTTCAGTTCGAGGTGGAGGTCCTGGTGCAGGCAGCTTGGCAAGGCTTACCTATTATAGAAGCACCGGTGACCGTGAGCTATCAACCACCAGGAGAACGCCGCTCCCACTTCCGGCCCTGGCTTGACTTCTGGCGCAATACTAAAACCTTCACCCGCCTGATCACCTTGCGTGTCCTTTCTCCCTTGCGGACCAGCCAGCGGGGGCGCGCCTGATGGCCGGTCTAAGCAAAGCAAGACTGGCTTTGATGGCTCTTTTGCTGGCGGCAGTGGGCCTGGCCTTTTGGCTGGGTATCCAGCGCCTGCATATAGAAACTGATGTGACCGCAGCGCTGCCTAAAGACGATAAGATTATCAATGCCGCCCGAGATATCCTGCACCACCACGCCAATCTGGAAAGCATGGTCGTCGACCTTGGCTTTGCCGGAGAGAACCGCGATGTCAGCAGCCTGGTGGAAGCGGCGGGCAAGGTTGAACAGAAGCTCCTGAAGAGCGGCTTGGTGATGAAAAGCGAAACCGCGCAGGCCACTGAGGCAATGGCCTGGCTCTTGCCACAAATCGCTGACCACCTCCCATTGTTTTTCAGCGCTCAGGAATTATCAGCCGAAGTCGCCCCGCGCCTGCAACCAGAGCCTATAAAGCAAGCCTTGGCCCAGGCCCAGGTAAGGCTGGCGGAACTGGGAGGCATCGGGCAGGCCCGCCTCCTTGCCCAGGACCCTTTGGGCCTTACCGGCCTGGTCATGAAAAAACTGGCATTAGCAAATCCTCTTCCTGGAGCCAGTGTTCAGCAGGGTTTTTTGCTTTCCCCAGACCGCAAGCACCTGCTCCTGGTGCTAAAGCCTAGGGCTCCATCGGGCGACACCCAAGCAGCTCTTGAGCTGAACCGGTTCATGCAGAACCTGCAAGCCAAGTTGGCCTCGCCGCAGTCCGGGAAGGCAGGCCCGGTGAAGCTCACCTATGCAGGCGCTTTCCGGGCGGCGCTGGACAACGAAACCATCATCCGTCGGGACACCAATCAGGCTCTTATTATTGTCTCGCTCGGGCTTTTGATATTAGTGCTAGGCTGCTTCCGCAGGCCTTGGATCGGTGCACTAGCCTTGGTGCCTGCCGTGGCGGGCGTGTTGTTGGCCACATTTGTGTATTCATTATTCCAGAACTCCATCATGGCACTGGCCATGGGATTCGGAGGAGCCCTGATCGCCGTGGCCGTTGATCACGGCTTGGCCTACGTGCTGCTTCTTGACCGCGGCACCACGACAGAGGGCAAGACCGTCTCGCATGAGCTGTGGAAGATCGCCAGCTTTCCGGTATTCACAACGGTCGCCGCCCTGTTAACCCTGGCAGTCAGCGGCATTCCGCTTTTCAGGGAGGTTGGCTTGTTCGCGGCTTTTGGTGTCGGGTTGGCTGCTGTGTTCGTGCACCTATTCTTCCCCTTGGCTTTCCCCCGGCTAAAAGGCTCATCCCGCCAGGCCTGGTTGCCAGTGGGACGCTTTATGGACTGCATTGTCCAATTAGTCGGCTGGAAAACCATGGGAGCTGCTATCGCTGTTGCACTAGTGTTGGCTTGCTTCATCCGTTTTGACTTTAGGGCTGACCTGAACGCCATGAATACGGTGACTCCCGCTACCAGCCAAGCCGAGCGTGCGGTGTCCGCCACTTGGGGCAACATGTTCGACCGTGTTTATGTCATGGTCCGGGGAGCTAGTCAAAACAAGTTATGGGATAAAGCAAATAAGCTTGGCAGCTTTCTAAAGACCCAAAAGAACGCAGGACAGGTCAAGGGATCCTTTCCGCTCATGACCGTGCTGCCCGGCCCCAAACAGCAGGCGGACAATCTAGCAGCATGGAAAGCATTTTGGACTCCTGATCGAGTACAAGCGCTACGCGCCAACCTGGCGCGGGCTGCGTCTGAGACCGGCTTTGCACCAAAAGCCTTTAACAGCTTTTTGCATACAGCCGACCAGCCATCAGCCGGTTTTTTTGAGCTACCCCCAAAACTCTTCAGCTTCCTCGGTGTTACTCCAGCTAACGGTACTGCTACTTCCTGGTTCATGGTGGACGGGGTTTCGCGCGGTCCTGACTACCAAGCATCCCCATTTATTCATCAAGCGGAACAAGCTGGCTTCAGCGTTTTCGACGCTGGGTTTTTTTCCGCCCACCTGGCCCAGGGACTGGCCTCATCCTTTGGCTGGATGCTAATCCTAATCGCCTGCGGTGTGGTGGTGCTATTAGTGATTCTATTTTTAGACACCACCTTGGTGTTGACCGCCCTGGCTCCACTCACCTTTGCCATGGTTGCCACCTTGGGCACCCTGGGCATCTTGGGACAGC
>CAZDRW010000193.1:2077-3204 GCA_964507555.1 uncultured Desulfarculaceae bacterium | reverse complement strand
GCTGGCCCCGGTGATTCTGGGAATGGGCTTGGACTATGGCCTCTATATGGTGCGCTCCCAGCAACGCTACGGATCGGCTCTAGCAGCCCAAGCGGGCCCCTTCCGGGTCACGGTGCTTTTGGGTGGTGTGTCCACCCTGCTCGGCATGGGGGCCTTGGTTTTTTCGGAGCATACAGTACTACGGGAGGCGGGTGTAACAACTACCCTGGGAATCCTGTTTGCCATGCTGGGCACCTTTTGCCTGGTCCCGCCTATACTGCGCTATGTTTTTAAGCCTGCCGAAACTCCGGCAGCGCCTTCTTTAATTGGATCGCGGGATCACCTCTGCAAAACCTTGATTCGCTTTCGCCATCTTGAGCCGCACCCCCGTCTCTTCGCCAGGTTCAAGATCGCTTGCGATCCAATGTTCCCCCGGCTGGCCGATTTGGTGAAAGGCCAGGTCATCCTGGATGTGGGTTGCGGCTATGCTGTTCCCGCAGCTTGGCTTTTAACCAACCGGCCGGAACTTTGCTTTTTTGCAATCGAGCCGGATCCAGAGCGGGCAAGAATCGCGGCCCGCATATTAAGCGAGAGCGGGCAAGTGCACCAAGCTGCCGCTCCTGATCTGGAATCTCTTCCATATGAAGCAGACACAGTTTTGGCCTTGGACATGGCCCACTATCTGGATGACAACAAGCTGGCTGAAATGCTGGCTGGGCTCAAGGCTCGCTTGAAGCCTGGCGGCCGTCTGGTCATGCGTGTCACCATACCCAGCCCCCATGGCTTTTCATGGTTGCGCTGGGTTGAACAAAAGCGCATGCGCCTGGCTGGCTGCAAGCCTTTTTTTCGTAGCAAAGAAAAGTTTACTCACCTGCTGTCCGAGGCTGGTTTTGACCTTCTCATATGCGAGCCCAGTGGCCCGAAGCGTGAGGAAACCTGGTTCGTAGGCATCAACAATACGGCTGATGGCGGAGCCCCGGCATGAAGCATTTTTGGTATAGGGTTGTGAGCCGCTTATCGGGTTGGCTGGGCTCTTGGCTGGCTTGGCCATCGGTTTGGATGGTGGCCGCCTGGTATTTCGTTTTCAAGCCAAGCAGGCGTCGCTTGAGTCTAGAGCTTTACCGGGCGGTCTATCCAGAGTGGGGCAA
>CAZDRW010000193.1:0-2067 GCA_964507555.1 uncultured Desulfarculaceae bacterium | reverse complement strand
AAACGAGATCATCTGGTCATGGCCTGGCGACAGTACCAAAGCTTTACAACCTTGTTCGTGGACCGCATGAGATTTGTGCAAGGCCGGGATGTACCATGCCGGGTTGAAGGCCGTGAGCATTTGGATAATGTTCTATCTTCTGGAAAAGGCGCAATTCTTTTGATGTCCCATGTGGGCAATTGGGAAATGGCCTCACATGTTCTGGGCAGGGAGGGCGTCCGCCTGATGCTTTTCATGGGCGAGCGCCAGGGAGATCAAATAGAGAAAGTCCAAAAGAACGACCTGGAGCGTCAGAACATCAAGATAGTCAAGGTTGCGGCGGGAGGCGGCTCTCCTATGGATGGAGTGGCTGCCTTGAATTTCCTGCGCCAGGGAGGTCTGGTTTCCATGGCGGGCGATCTGCAATGGGCCGGAGAACGCAAAGTTGACGCAACCCTATTTGGACGCCGGGTCCAGCTTCCCGCTGCGCCTCATGCCTTGGCTTTGGTTAGCGGCGCGCCTGTCTTGGTTTTTTTCGCTTTCCGTCTTAAGGGTGGCGGCTACCGAGTTAAGATGTTCCCCCCCCATCTGGTGCAAGCTCAGGACAGAAGCATGCGGGAGGATGCGCTCAGGAATTCAGTGGAGAATTATGCCTCCATATTGGAAGAGGCAATCCGCCAGCATCCAGAGCAGTGGTATACCTTTGAGCCCTTCCTGGGAGAGCCGGTTCAGGACGACTGACCTACACGAGCTATCGTTTGCCTGCCCCTAAATTTTGCTGAAAATTAGCGAGGTGTTCACACCGCCGAACGCGAAATTGTTGTTCATGGCGATGCTGATCTTTTCTTGTCTTGGATCGCCCATGATGAAATCGAGCGCAGGTATATCAGGATCTGGTTCGTTCAAATTTAGGGTGGGCGCAAGCATTCCCTCCTGCATCATTAGGATGGTCGCAACGGACTCGATGGCTCCGCTGGCGCCTAAGGTGTGGCCCATGTGACCTTTCAAGCAGCTGACAGGCGTGTTATTCCCAAAGACCCTACCCATAGCTTCGCCTTCTGCATGATCTCCCACCTCGGTGGCTGTGGCATGGGCATTGACATACTGTATGTCTTCGGCAGAAAGCTCGGCATCTGCCAAAGCGGATAACATGCAACGCTCTATTCCCGCGGCGTCGGAGTTGGTAAGATGAGTGCCGCTGCAAGTGTTGCCAAATCCCAAAATCTCGGCATAAATATTTGCCCCTCGGCTGTGAGCGCGCTTATATTCTTCCAGCACAAGGCAACCCGATCCTTCACTCACGACTAGTCCATCGCGGGCGGCATCAAATGGTCGCGGCGTCTCATGCGGACGTTCGTTATAGCTGGTGGAGGTCGCCATCATCATATCGAAGATCGCGGCGTGCATGAAATGCATCTCCTCCGCTCCGCCAGCAAGCATCATCTCCGCCTTGCCGAACTTTATGGCCTCATAGGCCAACCCAACTCCTTGCGCCCCCGAGGTGCACGCCGAACAAGAAGAAATCAAGGGTCCCTGGCAACCGAATAAGACGCCAAGATTGGCAGCGCAGGTATGACTCATGCATTTTAAATAGTGAGAAGCCAGAATGCCTTGCAGGCCACGACCCGATTCAATGTTCTGAAAATAAGTCTCCATGTCAGCGGTGCCGCCAGATGTTGATCCGAAGGAAACTCCGCAGCGTGTTGAAACAAGCTCCTCTGAAGTCAAGCCGGCATCTTCTACAGCGTCCTGGGCAGCCAAGGCGGATAAGATGGCAACCCGACCCATAGTGCGTCGTGCTTTACGTGGGATATTCGCTTCCTGGCCCTCTATATTACATACTCCCGCGACCAAGGACTTGAGCATCGCCACTTCTTTCCAGTGAGGCATTGCCACGATGCCACTACGTCCGCAAGAAAGTGATTCCAGCAGCTCCTCTTGGCTGTTGCCTATGGGAGAGCGCAGCCCCATGCCTGTTACAACAACTCTGCGTTTATCAGTCATTCGTTATAAGCCTATTCAGTGATGCCAAACACCAACTCGGTGGGCCTGACTTCTTGCTTGGTTTGCCAATGCGCAAGGCTCTCG
>CAZDRW010000192.1:5207-6716 GCA_964507555.1 uncultured Desulfarculaceae bacterium | reverse complement strand
CGATGTCCTCGTCGGTGTGGGCCAGGGAGATCAGGGTGGCCTCGTACTGGCTGGGCGCCAGATAGACGCCCCGGTTCAGCATGGCCCGGTACCAGCGGGCGAACAGCTCGGTGTCGCTTTGGGCGGCGCTTTTCCAGTCGGTTACCGGCCCTTCCTGGAAAAAGAAGGTGAACATGGCGCCGCACCACTGGCCGTAGTGGGGCAGCCCCTGCTCGGTGAACAGCTTGCCCAGGCCCTGGTAGAGCCTGGCCGAGGCGTCGTAGAGCTGGTCGTACACGCCGGGCACCGATAAAAGCTCCAGGGCCTTCAAGCCCGCGGCGGTGGCCAAGGGGTTGCCGGAAAGGGTGCCGGCCTGATAGACCGCGCCCACCGGCGCCACCATGTCCATGATCTCGGCCTTGCCGCCATAGGCTCCCATGGGCAGCCCTCCGCCGATGATCTTGCCCAGGGTGGTGAGGTCCGGGGTGACGCCGAAGCGCTCCTGGGCCCCGCCCAGGGCCACGCGGAAGCCGGTGATCACCTCGTCGAAGATGAGCAGCGCGCCGAACTTGCTGCAGAGGTCGCGCAGGCCCTGGAGGTAACCCTCAACCGGCTCCACCACCCCCATGTTGCCGGCCACCGGCTCCAGAATCACGGCGGCTATCTGATCGGGCTTGGCGATGAAGGCCTCCTCCACCGCGATCAAGTCGTTATAGGGCAGGCTAAGGGTGCAGCCGGTCATGGCCTCGGGCACCCCGGGGCAGGAGGGAATGCCCAGGGTGGCCAGGCCGCTGCCGGCGCTCACTAAAAGCCCGTCGGAGTGGCCGTGATAGCAGCCGTCGAATTTGATGATAAGGTCGCGCTTGGTGTAGCCGCGGGCCAGGCGTAGGGCGCTCATGGTGGCTTCGGTGCCGGAGGAAACCAGGCGCACCTTTTCCAGGGAAGGCACCTTTTTCACCAGCTCCTCGGCCAAAAGCACCTCGGCCTCGGTGGGTGCGCCGAAGCTGGTTCCCTTTTTAGCGGCCTTTTTTACCGCGTCCACGATCTCGGGATGGGCGTGCCCCAGGATGAGCGGACCCCAGGAGCCCACGTAATCGATATAGCGGTTGCCGTCCATGTCCTCGATGCGGCAGCCGCGCCCGCTACGCATGAACGGCGGGGTGAGGCCCACCGAACCCATGGCCCGCACCGGGCTGTTGACGCCGCCGGGTATGACTTGGAGCGCGCGCTCCCACAGACGTTCAGAGCGATGGTGTGCCATTAAAGAGACCCCCTGGGTTTCAATTCGCTTTGGGAGATCCGGGGCGGCAATGCGGACTCTTATTACTAATAGTAACGCATTGAGGTTTTCTTTAGTTCCTCGCGCGAAAATAAAAGCGCGTAATCCTCCAACTCCACCGCCAGGGCCATTTCCTCCACCAGCCGGCGTACCTCCTCCTCGGAGCGGCCGTGAACCATGCTGAAGAGGTTGTAATCGAACCCGTCGCAGATTTCGCGGTGATAGCAATGGCTAACCCGGCGGAAGGAGGC
>CAZDRW010000192.1:0-5197 GCA_964507555.1 uncultured Desulfarculaceae bacterium | reverse complement strand
CGCAGTCGGCCGCCGGCACCCGCCACGCCACCATTACATTGGCCCCGAACCCGGTCTTCTGATGGCGAAGCGTGGCCCCGAAACGCCGCATGACCCCGGCTTCGGCCATGGCCCGCAGCCGGTCCACCACCTCCGCCTCGCTGATCCCAAGCTCACGGGCCAGATCGGCAAAAGGCCGCGGGGTGAGCGGCAGGTCGCCTTGCACAAAGGCGATGATGCGCTTATCGATATCGTCGATGGCCACGCTGTCTCCCTTAAGGGCTTCGATTCTAGGGGCGCTGCTAGGGCTTGTCAAGCCAGGGGTGGGGCTTGCTTTGGGCTCAGCACAGTTCGGAAATGATGGACCAGCAGAAACACTGACACCAAACATGGGAATCGCCCATCCCCTCTGGACCTGATAGGGTATCTCCTGGCTTGACTCCTGGATGCTTATGATTATAATACGCCTCAACATCAAATAGGCGGTGGAGTCCGCCTTCAACCGCCCCATAAGGGCCAATGACTCCTGTCCTTTCCGGGCAGGAGTTTTTTTGTCCCTCCCGAGGAAGATGCAACCTCAAGTCGGCGGTGATTCTCGCCGCCGGAGGACGGTAGGAACTAGCCATGGCGACAAGTCTGGCCCTAATCATATTAGCCGGCCTCATGGCCGATGCACTGTTCAGAAAAATCAAGCTGCCCGGCTTGGTGGGTATGCTGCTGGTGGGTATCCTGGTGGGCCCATATGTCCTGAAACTGTTGGCCCCGGATATGATGCGGGTTTCATCCGACTTCCGGATGATCGCGCTAATCGTGATTCTCTTGCGGGCCGGATTTGAACTGCGCCGCGACACCCTTAATCGAGTGGGGGTGGCGGCATTGACCATGAGCTGCGTGCCGGCCTTGTTCGAGATTGCGGCCATCACCCTGCTGGGCCCATTCCTTCTGGGCCTCGGCTGGCTCGAGTCGGCCATCTTGGGCTGCATCCTGGGGGCGGTGTCGCCAGCGGTGGTGGTGCCCTTGATGATCGACTTCATGGAGCGGGGCAAGGGCGAGGAAAAGGGAATCCCCACCCTGATCCTGGCGGCCAGCTCCATCGACGACGTGTTCGTCATCGTCATATTCACCATCCTTTTGGGCATGGCCGGAGGGGGCGCGGTCAACTGGCTCTGGCAGCTGGGCAGCATACCCATCTCGATCGTCCTGGGCATCATCGCGGGCATTATTCCCGGTTATTTCCTTTACCGCCTGTTCCTGCGCTTTGATTTCAAGCCGCCGCGGCGGACCATCATCGTGCTGGGGGTGGCCATCGGCCTGATGTGGCTGGAGCATGCCTTGAGGGGCACGGTTCCCGTGGCGGGCCTTTTGGGGGTGATGGCCATTGGTTTCATAATCTTGGAGAAGGAAGAGGCCATTGCCCATATCATATCCGGCAAGCTGAAATACCTCTGGGTCTTCGCGGAGCTATTGCTTTTCGTGTTGGTGGGAGCCCAGGTCAACATCCACGTGGCTTGGAAGGCCGGCCTCAGCGGCACCCTGCTCATCTTTGTGGGGTTGCTGTTCCGCAGCTTGGGTACCTACCTTTCCCTCGCCGGCACCCCCTACACCAGGATCGAGAAGCTCTTTGCGGTGGTGGCCTATGTCCCCAAGGCCACCGTGCAGGCGGCCATCGGAGCGGTGCCTCTGGCCGCCGGGGTGGCCGGCGGCGAGGTAATTTTGGCGGTGGCGGTTCTCTCCATCCTTCTCACCGCCCCCTTAGGGGCCATTGGGATCAAGATAATGGGCGAGCGGGTGCTGGCCGAAGGCAAGAGACCGGCCTATCGCTTCAAGGATTTGCGCGAATCTTTAGGTCTGCCTCGGGTGGGCGAGCGGCTGCGCAGCAAAACCGATGGGACCATGTGGAAGGTTATAGAAGAAAAGGAACACTGGCAAAATGGAGATGACCCCGCCCAACCAGCCTTGCCTCTGATCGATTTACGGCTTTGGCGCCTGAGTGAGGGACAAACTCCGGGCACCGGCGCCACTAAGACCATTTCGTTTGCCCCCCAAAGCCCAAATTTCCAACAGGGATGGGAAGTTGTTTATGACTGAGAAGGCCCGCCTCCGCGGGCAGGCGTAAAAAGGCGCAGCAGGCCGCCCAGGCCGTAGCGGGTCAAGGCTCCCGCCCCGCCCGCCGCCGCTATCCAGATCAGGTCTTGCATGGTTGATCACCCCCGGGGCCTCAGCTGAGCACAACCTCGTCCATTGTCATACGGCGGACTGGCCTTGACCCAGGCCCCCGGCCCGGCCTAGAGTCGGGGCATAACCATGACCCTAAGGCCCCGGGAGGAGCCATGAGTGCCTATAAACCTATTTTCGACCCCCAAGCCGCGGGCCGGCCCCTAAACGTGGCCGCTTTCATGAGCGGCAGCGGCACCAACATCCGCCGCATGCTGGAGCGGGAGAGCCCCTTTTACCAAATCGCCTTCATTTTCAGCGATGTGGCTCATGAAAAATGCCAAGGCCAGAACATCGCCCGCCAGTACGGCCTGCCCTACTTTGCCTATGACACGCGGCGCTTCCACGAACTGCGGGGCGTGAAGCGCAGCGTGGCCACCCCGGAAGGCTTGGCCGCTCGGCGCGCCTACGACCAGGTGGCGGCCCAGCTTTTGGCGGCGTTTAAGGTGGATATCATCGCCCTGGGCGGCTACATGAGCTTTCTCACCCTGCCCCACGGGGTCAACGTGCATCCGGCCGATCTGTCGCTGGTTGACGGCGCGGGCAAAAGGCGTTACGTGGGCGACGACGCGGTTTTCGACGCCATCGCGGCCGGTGAAAAGGAGCTGCGCTCCTCCACCTTGTGGATAGATCAAGGCGTGGACTCCGGGCCCTTGCTCATGGTGAGCGAGGCTCTAGCCGTGGAACTGCCCGCAGCGCTGAACGAATTGAAAGCCGACCCGGCGCGCCTGCGTGAGCTGGCCGACCAGCACCAGGAGCGGCTCAAGGAGCGCGGCGACTGGGTGGTGTTCCCGCTCACCATGGAGCTCATAGGCCAAGGCCGCCTGGCCTTGGATGAAAAGGGCGTGGCCCATCTGGACGGCAAGCCCTATCCCCAGGGCGTGCGGCCCAGCGATATTTAAGCGACTGTCTACGATGGCGGTGAGGTCCAACATGCCCCCCGCTGTTTCGTCAAGGAACAACTAAGTTGGTAAATAGTAATGCAGTTTATATGAAAAAGACATTGGCCCCATCTTGGTGAAGTTTGTGCCCGGCCCCGGCACAGCCAGCCGCCGATAGACAAGGCGTCCGTCAAGCGAGGGACGCAGGCGTAGCCAAAGCTACGTCGAGGACTGAGCGCAGACGGGAACGCAGTATATCGGTGGCTGGCGAAGCCGGTCTATTTGGAATACTTGGCCAGGGCGCTCATGAGCTTTTGCGCCGTTTTGGGCGGCTTGGCCTTGCCCTTTTCCAGGATGTCGCGAACGCCCAGCGACTTGCCGTAGTAGTTCTTGCTGGTTTCCTTGTCATACTCCATGCCCATGCCATCCAGGGCCACGCCCGCGAACAGGCCCTTGCTCCAGGAATAGGACAGCACGTCGGCGTCCTTGGCCGCGGCGGTGAGCCCGGCCGAGGCGCTGCGTCCCAAGGGCCCCACCGCAGCGCTCACCCCGGCGCCGAACTTGACCTGGTTCTTCAAGATGCCTTCCAGGCCCTTTTTCTTCATCACCACCAAAATCAGGTCCGTGGAAGAGGCGCCGATCTGCAGACCCAGGCTGGCCCCGCCCATGGTATAGAAGGCGGGCGGGCTGAAGCTGCCGTCCTTGTGGCGCATCAGCACCACGCCGGTGCCGCCTTCGCCTCCGATGATGAACCCGGCTTTAAGCATGCCTGGAAAAATGGCCACGGCCTTGGCCTTTTTCAAAAGGTCGCGGGGAATCGACTTGTCATCCTGCTTCATGGCCGTGTTCAGCGTATCCAAGGCCTCCAACACCCGGGCGCCGGCTTTTTCCTTGCTGGCAGCCCAGACTGCGGGCGCGGCCAGGGCCAGGGCCAATGACAGCACCATAATGAATAAAGCGGCTTTTCTGACGGTCATGGACAACACTCCTTGTTTGTTTTTTGTCCGAGTACGGCTTTCCGGCCAGTACTGGAAAGCTTCGGCTTATAGGGCAATATTTTTATTATGCGCCCCGGAGGCGGAGGAGGGAATGGCTTAATTTGATTGGTTAAAGGATGGCGGAAAAAGCAACGCTAAAGCTTGCGGCGCGCCTGGTTGCGGAAAAAAATGGCCAGGAAAAAGAAAATCGCCGCCAGCGGAACCAAAAAAAACAAGGCTATGAAGAAAGTGGCCGCATAGGACCTGCTAAGCTCGGGGATACTCATAAGCCCGTCAGCCAAAGGCGCCAGCAGAGCCAGGGAAACCACCCCCGCCAGGAAGCAAACGTAAGTCATAAACCAATAAGCCGCGCTCTTCATGGCTAGCCTTTCGTACATCTTATTATAAACCTTGCCGCGCACTCCGGTCTCGGCCGATAGCCAGCCAAGCCGAGGGCGCCTCTGGTTGCAGGCCCCTTGGGCCTGTGGTAATTTGCCTGGGTGGCAGACTGGAATCAGGCCGATATTCGGCACATGCAACGCGCCCTGGCCCTGGCCCGCCGGGCGGGCCGGTTGGGCGAGGTGCCGGTGGGTGCAGTTGTGGTGGACGAGGCCGGGCGGACCCTGGCCGCGGAGCACAACCGTTCGCTAAGTTACTGCGACCCCACGGCCCACGCCGAGATCTTGGCGCTTAGAAAAGCCGCCGCCGCCATGGGCAACTACCGGCTGGGCGGGGTGACCATGTACGTCAGCCTGGAACCCTGCCCCATGTGCGCCGGGGCCCTGGTCTGGGCTCGGGTGAAGAGGCTGGTCTTCGGCGCTTGGGACCCCAAGGCCGGCGCCCTGGGTTCGGTGATGGATCTGGCGGCGCAACCGGAGTGGAACCACCACCCGGAGGTTGCAGGCGGCCTGCTGGCCGAAGAGAGCGCCGCGCTGCTGCGCGATTTTTTCGCTGGGCGCCGCAAAGAAGCGGCTGAAAGAAAAGAACTTAACGGAGAGGTACCGAAGTCCGGTCGTAACGGGCCCGACTCGAAATCGGGTTAGCGGCTAATCCCCGCTACGTGGGTTCGAATCCCACCCTCTCCGCCATTTTTTGCATGACCTGCCGGGAAACCGGCAGGTTTTTTTGTGGGCCGGGCATTCCGCC
>CAZDRW010000191.1:0-6719 GCA_964507555.1 uncultured Desulfarculaceae bacterium | reverse complement strand
AACGCTTTTTCTCTCGGACTTTATCGAGCGCTCGATCAATCGCAATCAATACATTCTTCACCAACATGAAAAGATCATCGCAAGGGTAAAAACGCTTGCCGGGACTTCGCTTCACCCTCAAATCGTCGAGCTATTCATGGCCATATCCGACCGGGAGGAGTTTTGGTTGGATTTGGTTTCTCCCAAGCTATTTTCGCTGTTGCACAATAACAGCCCCATAAGGGAAGTGGAAATACGCATTAACGATATATTCTTTATTTCCGAATTATTTCAAAACATCATCGACTTCAAATCCCGTTTCACCGCCACCCATTCCACCGGGGTGGCTGCCTGCTCTTCCATGTTATCCAACATTTTCGGCATGTCGGAAGCCGAGACAAAGCTTGCGGAGATCGCCGGCAAGCTGCATGACCTGGGGAAACTGGCCATACCCAACAGCATCCTGGAAAAACCCGGCGCGCTCAGCAAAGAAGAAACGGCGATCATGAAATCGCATGCCTATTACACCTATTCAGTTATCAAGAATATCGATGGGCTTAAGCAGATCGCCGAATGGGCGGCTTATCATCATGAAAAACTTGACGGCGCAGGCTATCCTTTTCACCGGGAAGCAGACAGGCTCGACAACGGGTCCAGGATCTTGATGGTGGCCGATATATTCACGGCCTTATCCGAGGACCGGCCCTATCGCAACAAGCTCTCCCAAAAAGAAAGCGTGAAGATTTTCAAGGAATTTTCCCATCAGCAGCTTCTGGACAAAAAAATAGTCGATCTTGTCATTGAAAACTACGATGAGATTTTTTCATACGTTTCCGAAAAACAAGCCGTCGCCCGGGAATTCTACGAAAAGCAATTCGACAGTCTCCAATGAAATCCCGCCCGCCTAGGCCGCCAAGGCCAGGCTGGCGAAGAGCCTGGCGCTTTCTAGCCTGATAAACCCAATTGACTGCAATTTTGCAACCGGGCTACTATCCCTCATCGTTTAACCCACGAAAGGCCTTCCAATGAAAACGCGCCGGATTGTTGCACTCTGCCTGGCAACGCTTTCGCTGTTTGCTTTAAACGCGGGGTTGGCCGTCGCCGGAGGACTGACGCGGCACATCTACAACCATTCATTCTGCGATTTGGAATTTCGAGCGACGCCCAGATCAGGCGATATTCATTTCAATGGAGTACCCAACAGCGGCAGGGTCGCCTCCAGGTCGGAAGGGCATTATGGCGTGTCAGGGTCTTCCTACGGAACCATTACCGTGAATAACAGTAAAGAATCCATCACTATCGTCTATGGTCATTATGGCGGCAGCATGCCGCTGCCAATTCCGATTCCAACTCCAGGTGGCTCATTCCCGGTTCCAGTGCCGGTTCCATATCCAAAAGGGAATCTAAGCCTGCGCGCATCGCAAGGAGACCAATTCAATCTTTGTATAAGAGGTTGCCATATTATTCGCTTCTATTTGAATAATCCCGTGAACGGCGACATAAATGTATATTCCATGGATCCATACGGCTTGCAGCGGAATTGCGATTTCCAACGATAGTTCGGGCGCTTCAAGAAAAACAGCCTGGATGGGCCGCGCCCGCCGCCCGGTTTTCTTGATATTTCAAGGCGCGCGGCAGCCTAAAGGCCAAGCGTATGTTGGAAATAAATGATGATTTGAGGCTTGAAGGCGATCCCGATTAGGTCGCCAACACCAGGCTGGTTGTGAGCCGGGCGCTGCCTACCACCCGCGCGTAGAGCCGCACCACGGGCGCGGCTTGAACCCTGCCCGCGCCGTCGGCCCGCCAGCCTAAGCGGCGGCTGACTGGCCCCGGCAGGCTGTTTTTCAACAGCCTGCTAATGAGCGCCGCCCAGGGATTGCCAGTCCTGCCGCACCATGTCGGCTATGGCCTGGCTCCTCTGGGAGGCGATCTGAATCTCGTCCCAGTTGGGGTTTCCGGCAACCCTTTGCAGCAAAAGGCCGTCCTGGCCAAACCAACGGGGCAAGACCCCGCCCAGGAAAAATTCCCGCGAGCGAAAAATCTCCACCGCCGCGCCCACCAGGGGCGAGGCCAGCTTCAGCCAGGCCTGCACCACCGCCACGCCCTGGTTCGACAGCTCCGCCAAAAGCACGTCCAGGCGTTCGCTCAACTCGGCCCCGGCTTCCTGGACCGCCACCCGGGCCACCTGGGCAAAGGAGAATATCTCCACCTCAAGGTCGGTGGAGCCCTGCAACAGGGCGGCGGGGCTGGCCGGAAGTAATTCCCGCCGCAGGCCGCTGCCCTGGTAGATTGCCCGCAACTCCCGGTCGTAGCGGGCGGGCAGGTGAACCGCGTGTTCCAGCTCCTGATAGCCCTTGAAACTCATCAGGGCGGCCACGCGGCCGGCCACGCTATTCTCCTTGCCGTAGGCGCTGGCCGGCATCAGATCCACTTGCAGGGCCATGGACACGTAGCCCTGCCCCTCCCGGGCCTTTTGCTGAAAGGGGTGGTTGCACACCGGCTCGCCGAAGGTCATGGGAATGCGCCTTTGGGGTATGACCTCCTGCATCAGGAATTGGTTCATGGCCTTGCTTATGCCTTGGTTCCGATAGGAGGGCAGCACCAGGGCCGCCCCCATCTCGTACACCTCCTTGCAAGGAGCGGAGTGGAACATGCTTTCCACCCCCACCACCTCGCCCTGGCCGGCCCGGGCCACCACTTGCACGATCCGGCCTTGCAGGACGGCCGCGCTCAGTTCCTCGGGGCGGTAGTAGACCTTTATGGGGTATTCGGGCCCATACACCGCTTGAAACAGGGCGGCCACCCCTGGCCCGTCCTGGGGACGGAAAAGGCTGATTTCCAACTCCTGCCCTGGTTTTATCCCTGCCTGGTTCTGTTGAAGCTTTTTCAAGATGTTTTGTCCCTAATTACGCGGCAGGCGCCGTTTTCACCTTGGTTTTGGCCTTCTGATGGTTCCGGTGGGCTCTGTCTCTTGGGAGTACAGCATCCGAAGCCTGCAAAACCTGTCTGCCAATCAATTTATCAATGAAAACCCAAAGGCGGTCACCGTTACTTTGATTGCGAGCACAGTAACCCAGTTGCTTGCGCCCAGTCAAACTCGTTTGCCCCCGATCAGCCAGCGCCGAGAACCTCCCGTTAATGTTGAGCGAAGCGATGTTTTGGGGTTTATTTCTTAGGTTGCCAACACCAGGCTGGTGGTAAGCCGGGCGCTCGTCACGGCGCGGGCGATAGAGCCGCAACATTGGCGCGGATTCCCCCCACAGCCGACGCTGGCGGGTGCACGCGGCCTTGCCATTCCCCCGAGCTCAGAACTAACTACATGTTTTCAATGCAGATCTAACCGGTGGATCCCTATTGACTGCAAGGGCGGCCTGAGCTACGATTCCGGGCTCAAAGCTATTCCGGTTCTCGCTGGGATCTCGGCGAGAATTAGCTTTTTCGGTAAGGGTGTGGAGTTTAGGGAGCTGCCTTGCGATGGAATCGGCTGAATCGCGAGCGCCACAAGGTGAAGTGTGAATTGTATAGAAGCGACTACTGCAACATCTGGATTTACCCCAAAGGAGCGACCATGCAGACCAAACGGATCGTAATAATGTTTACCGCCCTGGCCCTGGTTCTGGCCATGGCCGGAGTGAGCTGGGCCGTTACGGACACCATCAACTCCAACCAAACCAAGACCTATGAATATTCAAATCCGACGACCATCAACTACAAAGTCACCGCGCCCGCCAGTGGTTCGGGCATCCTGGAAATCACCCTGATGTACGATCCCCAGCCAGGAAATCCCTTGGTGAAAAATTTCAAGTGTACTCTGCGGCCCTCGGAGAGCTGGGAAAAAAGAGAGATTAATGTGCTCAGGGTAACATTCAAGGTGGACGTTGGCCCGGTGACCGTGTCGATCGCGCCCTAGATGACTCTGTAACCCTAACAATCGGCGTGATCCCTTGCCCGGTGAGGCGACAAACCAATAGCCGGGCCGACCACGTCATCCCCCCCGCTCTGAACTCTACGCATGTTTTCAGCACCGGCTGGCCGCGGAAACCCGATGGACCGAAGCAAAGGAACCGGCTATCATTTCATTATTTTTGGTTTTGACCGCTGCAATCGGCGTTCACAAGTTGCCTGGCATATCTTCCGCTGTCCCAGGCGAGGCTAGAGGATGGATAGCAAAAAATTACCGCCAGAAATCCCATCGCCGCCGCAATCACTGCCAGCTTTTTAACGATCAAACTCCCTAATAATGGTTTTGTTTTTTGCGCCCCATTCTATCAAACAAGCCACGAAGCCCTAAATAAGCTGCTCTTAAAAATTAAGCCCCATTAATTAAGCACGCTACCTTTCGTCATTCATTGGCAACGTTTTTCAGCCAGCGCCCAGCACCGCCCGTAAGCCACTTAACCCTTTCTTGCCGCCCCGTGGCAACATCAGCGCGATATTCGGTAATAGGTTGCGAACACCAGGCTGGTGAAGAGCCGGGCGCTCGTCACGGCGCGGGCATGGAGCCGCACCATCGGCTGCGGCCTTCCCGCCATGGCCGGCGCTGGTGGGTGCATGTGGCCTCGGTGTTTCCACTGGGGCACCACTACAGGGCGGTGCTTGGAACGGGCTGAAAGGAAATCTCTAAGTTTGACCAGGTCATTTGAAATGGAATACTATGCACTGAAATCGGGGGGATCGGTATTCCCTCCCTGTTTTCAAGATAAATATCGGAAAGTAAGGCTATGTGGTAGGCTCAGCGCTTCTTCTGTGTGCACGTTAGTGGCCACCAAAGCGATAACGAGCCTCATGGAATCGGAAAAGCGGGACTGTCGCATAATTCAGGATAACACCGAACGGCCGCACCAGGGCAAGAGATGCCAGGGGAGAACGCCCATGCAGACCTGCCTGGATAATTTGCCCTTGGCCAAGGACAAGATGTGGAGTAATAACCGGGAGGCGCCTGACAGCAATGACCTAGACTGACAATCGCCCCCCAGAAGGACCAACTGTCAGATCAACTAGCGGCTTTACACATTTTCGGCAAATGGTTTTCATCGGAGATACGCAACCAGAAAGGAGCCTAGAGATGATCAAGAAGCTTATGATTGCGGCGATCAGCGCCCTCTTTGTTATGCAGGCAAGCCTGGCCCTGGCCGACGTCACCCCAACCAGGGTGTTTACCGCCAACAGGACCGTGGGCAATGTGTTCATGGTGGTCACCGATGATGACGACAGCTCTTATGAAGAGGTGTCGTATATTCCTGCCAAGTCCGCAGGGCACGTCGTTGCCGAACCCCATGCCTGGTTCCGCAAACCCACCGCTCACAACTTCACGGCCCAACTCTTTTACGAGGGCGTGGAAGGCGCCTTTTGCACAGTCAAGTTCGCCGTGGAAAACACCTTCAATACCAAACCCGAGGTACTCAGCGTAAATGTTAAATCCGCGGAAGGAGCCTGTACAGCAGCTGGCTTTATTGAGGAGGAAAGGCATAACACCTGCCAGGTCGTCATAAAGCCGGCGGACAAATAAGCGGGTTTTCCCATCCAACACCCCAAGCGGCGGAACCGCGATGGGAGGTACGGGATGCATAGAAATTTTATCGCGCTTCTGTTAGCAATTGCTTCGAGCTTGGCTGCTGCGCCGGTCATGGCCGTCTGCACCGGCGTTAAGGCCTATCTGTACAACTTGGGCGGCCTTACGGCAAAAGCCTCGATGAATTTTTTGGCCTACGAGGGCACATTCACGGTTTACGCGAAATAAAGCGGACAAGAGCGTCAACGCACACGGTCCAATAATTTAATTGGTAACGCTTCCACGCAGAAAGAAAAATATAATGCGAAAGATAATCCTTCCCCTAATGATCGTTGTGGTGATTCTGCTACAGGCGCTTCCCGCTCTGGCCTACTCCAATAGCATTCAATTTTACACGTATAACAATTGCAGCTCTTGGAGAACGAAGGTAGTCATGGAAGTGAAAGGGATTGAAAACACAGATTTATCCTATGCAGAAAAGATTAGCCCTGGCAGCATCGGAAATACTAGTGATGAGGCCACCGCCTGGTTTTTAACCTCAACAACATATCGCTGGAAGATAACGTTGTATAGTTTCGATGTCGCAAAAAAAGAGGACGTTACCAAGCTGGCGGAGTTCACCGTAAAATGCGTAACTTATTTTCTTTTAAGCCCTACTATCACTGAATTTGTCATTGAAGACAAGACAATCTATAAAGGTGATATCACGTTCGAAAAGTACAATGGGTCGGCGAGTGGAACGTTTCGCGTTGATGTCAACGATGCAGGCCAGGATTGATGCCCGGCTGCTTTAAAGGAAATATTCAGGCATAAGTGGGTCTTACGAGGCTGATAATCTGCGGTTTGAAAAAGCGGATCATAATGCGAAAACCAAAAAAGAAAAAGACCAACTTAATAATGTAGATATGATTAAACATAATATAATAAGATTTACCAGAGCATCGCCTTGCCAATAACAATCGCTAAGCACGCCACACTTTTACTGCCTTTGTGATATAAAGGCTATCCTGATTCAGGAAGCGAACACCAGGCTGGTGGTGAGCCGGGCGCTGCCCACGGTGCGGGCGTGGAGCCGTAGGGAGGGCGCGGCCTTCCCGCCATGGCCGGCGCTGGTGGGTGCATGTGCCCTCGTCGTTTCCGCTGGCACACCGTTACCGGGTGGTGCTTGGAACGGGCTGAAAGGAAATCTCTAAGTTTGACCAGGTCATTTGAAATGGAATACTATGCA
>CAZDRW010000190.1:0-6756 GCA_964507555.1 uncultured Desulfarculaceae bacterium | reverse complement strand
GTTCATATCCTAATTTATAAGAAATTGCATATTCTGGGAACACTAACCCATAACCCGAGGGCCAGCAAACGCATTAAAATACAAAATATCACGACTGATTATCCCTATATACCCCCACCTTAACCTTTC
This sequence comes from uncultured Desulfarculaceae bacterium, assembly GCA_964507555.1. Classification (GTDB taxonomy): domain Bacteria; phylum Desulfobacterota; class Desulfarculia; order Desulfarculales; family Desulfarculaceae; genus Desulfocarbo. The sequence continues at coordinate 6,627 of CAZDRW010000190.1, read as the reverse complement.
TTGCCAAACCAGGATTTCTGAGGTATGTTTTTTTAAATGTTCCAAATAGTTGCATCTTCGTTGCAGAGCCTGCCGCCTCACCTCAAACGAATTTTGCTTACTTGGTTGCCTTCAAAAAAAGCAACGAGCGCCTTCAATGATAAGATTCAGCATCAAAACCAAACTATCCCTCGGCTTAAGCCTTTTATTAGTAGCGACTTTTTTAACCATCAGCCTAATAACCTACTACGTTTCCAAAGGATCCATTCGCAGCAACATCATTAACGACGCTCTGCCGGTCATCAGCAGCAATATCTACTCCGACATCCAAAAGGACCTGATCACCCCGGTCAACGTATCTTCTTTGATGGCCAACGACACCTTTTTAAAGGATTGGGTTTTGGATGGGGAAAAAGACCCCAGCAAAATCATCCGCTATCTTAAGGAAATTCAATCCAAGTATGGCTTTTTCAGCACCTTCCTGGTTTCGGAGCACACCAATCTTTATTACCATTACAAAGGCATCCTCAAAAAGATCAGCCCTGAGAACGCCCATGACGTCTGGTATTACGATTTCAAGAAAAAGGGTGTGGATTACGACCTGGTGGTTGACACCGACGAGGCCGCCCATGGCGCATTGACCATCTTCATCAACCACCGCTTGCTGGATTATGACGGCAAATTCATCGGCATCACCGGCGTGGGCCTCAACATGGCCAAGGTGGGATCCCTTCTGGCTGAGTATCGCGATAAATACCACAAGAACGTATACCTGGTGGATGGTTCGGGCCTGATCCAAGTCCATCGCAAGAACTCTCTGATTCATAAAGCCAACCTGCGCGATATCGAAGGACTTAAGCAAGCTGCCCGTCAAATCCTCAATGCGAAAAACGCGCCACTTGTCATGGAATTCGACCGGGGAGGCGAGCACATTATTCTGCTCTCGCGCTTCGTCTCTGAGTTTGGCTGGTTCATTATCGTGGAGCAGGTGGAAAATGCGGTGCTGGCCGATATCAGGGCCAACTTGGTGCGGAACCTAATCATAGGTCTGGCGGTTACCCTTTTTGTCATCGTGATTAACATCTTGCTGGTTAATCATTTTCAAGGCCGCTTGGAGATCTTGGCTACCACTGATGAGTTGACCCAAGTCAACAACCGCCGCCATTTCATGGAATCAGCCGCCCGTGGCTTGGCAATGGCCAAACGCACGGGTCAAGAGGTTGCGCTGCTGATGATGGACGCGGATCATTTCAAGTCCATAAACGATCAGCACGGCCACCTGGCGGGAGATCAAGTGTTGCACGACCTGGCCCAGACCATCGCCGGCGAACTACGCGAGTATGACGTGCTGGGGCGCTGGGGCGGAGAAGAATTTGCGGCTTTACTGCCTTCCACCAGCCCGGAACAGGCAGTTGCCGTGGCAGAGCGCATACGGCAAGAGGTGGAAAAAATGGAGCTGCCAGCCAGCGCCCCGGGCAGCCATCCAACCATAAGCATAGGCGTGGCGGTTGCTGAAACGGACAACGCCACTCTGGAAACCATGATAGCCAAGGCTGACGCCGCGCTTTACCAGGCCAAGGCAGGCGGCCGCAATCAGGTATGCCAAGCTGTTTCAGGGGATGTCTGATATCTCTTTCGAGGGCGCCTTCCATAAGCCCTTTTCTAGGTTGCGCCTGTAATCCATCAACAGCGCATTAGGCGCTAGCAGCGGATAGGCGTCATTACCAGCTAACCAAGCATTTCCCAGGGATCGACACAGCTGCCCTTGACGTAATCGCCTCCGGCATCTGACGATGTGTGGGTTGGCCAATTGGCCGTTAAAAAGTCCCTACTAGGTGAAAGCTAAACTTCTCAGTGGTAACATATAGTAATAGCAGCAAGACTTACACTAGCCGGTGGACCACATCTGAGGAGATAGCAACATGCCAACCACCTATTGGCCCGATGCATATCTGAACAAACGCAAGCCTGCGGCCGAAGCGGTGAGAATGATCCGCCCCGGCCAACGGGTTTTTATCGGCTCGTCTTGCGGTGAGCCCCAACAGCTGGTCAAGGAATTGGCCGCCAATTCGTCCTGTTTTACCGACCTGGAGATAGTGCGGCTGCTTTCCCTGGAAAGCACGCCGCTCACCATGATCGCCGACGAAACCGCCTGCACCAGCTTCAATGTGCGCTCCTTTTATCTCGGCTCGGGCAAACCACGCGAATTGGCCAAGAACAAGCGTTTCTTCACCCCGATAAATCTTTCGGCCATACCCAGGCTTTTCAAGAGCCGCGCCCTTCCCATTCACGTGGCCATGATCCAGGTTTCCGAACCCGACGATTTCGGCTGGATGAGCCTTGGCATCAGCGTGGACGTGACCATGGCCGCGGCCCAGTCCGCCGACTTGGTGATCGCCCAGGTGAATCCCCGTATGCCCCGGGTGCTGGGCCGCAGCTTCATTCATGTCAACGAGGTCGACGTGATTGTCGAGCATGAAGAACCCTTGCTGACCATCGGCGAGCCGCCCAACGTGGTTTCAGCCATGCGCATCGCCGATCACGTAGCCGGGCTCATTGATGACGGCTCCACTCTGCAAATGAGTTTGGGCGCTAGCCCCAAGGCCATCATGGCCGCCCTATCCGACAAAAACGATCTAGGCGTGCACAGCCAATTCCTCACCGATTCCATCATGCACTTGGTGGCGCAGGGCGTGGTGACCAACCGCAACAAGGGGTACATCCCCGAAAAGCTGGTGGCCTCGGGCGCCATCGGGAGCAACAATCTTTACGAGTTTGTAAACGATAACCCGGCCATCGAGTTCCATCCCTCGGATTTTGTCAACGATCCGGCCAGGATTTGCCGCTGCAACAAGGTGGTGTCCATGAACGTAATCATGGCCATGGACCTTACCGGTCAAGCCGGGGCCGACGCCATGCCCTACAACCATTTCTCAGGCGTCACCGGCATCATGGACTTTGTGCGCGGATCTCAAGCCAGCCCCGGCGGCAAGTCGATCCTCATGTTGCCCTCCACCACCCTGGACGGCAAGGCCAGCCGCATAGTGCCGGAATTGAATGACATCGCGGTAGTGGTGCCGCGGGGCGAGGTCCATTACGTGGTGACCGAGTATGGCGTAGTCAATCTTTTCGGTAAAAGCCTGCAAGAACGGGCGGTGGCGCTGATCAGCGTGGCCCACCCCGATTTCCGGGACGAGCTGTTCGAGCAGGCCAAGGAAATGGGTCTTCTTGGCCGCGAGCGCACCATCAAGGAAAGCCTTCACGGCGTCTACCCCATGCATTTGGAGGAGAGCCGGCAGATCAACGGCCAAAAGGTCTTTTTCCGGCCGGTCAAGCCCACCGACGAACGCTTGATGCAAGAACACTTTTACAACCTCCCCATGGAAGACGTGGTGCGCCGCTTCTTCCATGAGAGAACCAGCTTTTTGCGCACCGAGATGGACGGCTTCTTCCAGGTGGACTATATCAAGGACCTTACCATTGTGGCGGTGGTGGGCGAACCCGGCTTTGAGGAGATCATCGCGGTGGGCGGCTATTTCCTGGACCGGGCCAAAAACTTGGCCGAGGTGGCGTTTTCCACCCTGCACGAATGGCAGGGCCATGGCCTTAACTCAGTTATCATACGCAAGCTGGCTGGTGCGGCCCGCGAAAATGGCATTTCCGGCCTGGTGGCTTTCACCGCGCCGGCCAATCAGGGCATGATAAAGCTTTTTCAAAAGCTGCCCTATAAGATACACACCAGCTTTGACGGCGAGTTCCTCACCCTCACCTGCCGCTTTGACGAGCCGCTGGAAAAAGGGGTGGCCTCGGCCAAAACCCCTGGAGAAGTCTTATAGATTATTGGATTGGGTTCCGGTATGCTGGGCTGAAAATACACCTGATCAACCTCTCGAAGCGCTGTCTATATGCTGTCAAATATGTTGAGTGATTTTTGGCTGCTGTTTGCCACCATCGATCCTTTCAGCACCTTGATCCTATTCTTGGGCATCACCATTAACCTGGACCGCAAGGCCCGCCGTTCGCTTGCCATCAAGGCCGTGCTCTACGCCTCGGTGATCTTGATCATCTTTTTGGCGTTCGGCCAACTATTCTTTGACCTGGTCGGCGTGCGCCTGGTCTCGTTCCAGATCGCGGGCTCCATCATTCTGTTCCTGTTCGGCCTGCAGATGTTTTTCGACCCTTCCCGTGAAACTGAGCAGGAGGTAGAGCGGGTTCACGAAATGGCGGTGTTTCCCCTGGCAATCCCCTCCTTGGCCAGTCCAGGGTCTATCTTGGCAGTGATCTTGGCCACGGAAAACAGCCAGCATCCCATTACCGAGCAAGTGGTGACCGGCCTTATCATGCTTTTGGTGCTGGGCATAACCTTGGCGATTCTTCTGGCCGCTCACACCATGCACCGCATCTTGGGCAAAACCGGCGAAAAAATCATGGTGCGCATGAGCGGCCTGATTTTGGCGTCTTTAGCCGCTGAATTTTTCCTGGAAGCGCTAGCGCAGTTCTAAAAGAGGGGCGCCGGCAGGAGTTAGGTGGTGTCTTGTCCCCCTAAACCCGCCGGCGCCGACGGAGGAACTGATCAGATTGCCGGCACAGCCACTTTTTGCGGGGCTGGGCCGAATAATTGATTGGAAAAACGCACGTACCAAGCCGCTGATTGCACCTGAAGGATATAAGCCACGCATATGATCAAGGCCGCCTCGGAGCCGGCCGGGTCCGGGAGCTGACTCAATCGACCTCCTCAATGCATATCGCCCGGTTTTTCATGGCGACAATTGTTTTAAGCAGCAGCATTAAAATTACCAGATTGAGAATCACGAATATGACGATGGAGGCGGCTTTAAAGAAAATCATTCCGCTTTGGTGATACATCAACAGGGTTCCGATCGCCAGGGCATCAAGCGGAAAGGAATAGGCCCACCAAGACAAGTAAAATTTGATTTTGAAAAACAATTTCATTTGAAACATCACCAGGATGAACAGGAACAGACCGAAGTAATAAAGCAAGTTGCCACCGGGATTAAGCCCGCCGTACAGCTTGGTCAGGGAAATGAATCCGATTATGGGCGGCGCGAACAGGATAAACAGCGTAGGTATCAACTTGTCGGGTATGGGATTGTGAAAAATCATCCGGTTTATCACCAAGGTTGTCAAAATCATCCACCAAAACAAACCCACGCTGAAGAAAAACCATGACAATTCCGGAGAAAAATGTTTCACGCCGGCAATGGGGATGATAATGCATCCCACCACCGGAATGAACCACGACGGATTAATATGTTGAATCTTGAACTTTTCGTGCCGGATCCATGCGCTCATGATTACAAGCGTGAAAAAGAACTGGATGACGACTCCTATCCACCAAAGATATTTGGAAAGGATAAAATCGCTTTCCAAATAAATGATGCTGGCGATGAGGAACAGTTTTGCCAGGATAGGATAAAAATTAAGTTTGATCGGGTGGTTGAACTCCTTTTTAACTTCGTCATAATACTTTATTATTTTGGCCAGATAGGTGCACAGGATGACCGCGATTACCACGAGGGTGAAATACAATAAATATGGACTGATCACCAAGGGTATGGCGAGAATGTGCTCCGCTTTTTGCCAGGCCAAGGTAAAACCTATCAAACCAAGAGCTATGGCCAAAAAAGAGACGGGAAAATTCTTTAACCGGCTCAAGGGATATTCTTCTTGGGTCAAGCTTTCAGTGGTGTCTTGCATTATAGGCCCCATTATTATTGGATAAGCGCTTATCTCCAAACCATGCGGCGAACATAGCGCTCCGCCTATCTAGAAAGTGAACACTTTGTAGTCAGAATCGGTCATTTTGCCGACCAGCACCGACGCGCCTTCAATGCTGGCCCCGGCGATCAATTCATCAGGACTGACGAGCCGCTTGTCCGCGCAGGCCTTGCAAACATAAATCGGCGACCCTGCCGCCATGAGCTGGTCCAATAGATCCTTCATATGCTCGCCGGTGGAGGAACGGATACCCTCGGCCATGCCCAGTTGCGCCCAGTGGATGGCATCGTCAATTAGAAATAGTTCGACCTGAGCGCCTTGTTCAGCAGCGATGGCCGCCAATTGCACCGCCCGGGTGGCGCCGCCCGACTTCTCGAATCCTTTGGATAGAATGAAAAGCAACTTTTGCATCTTTTAGCCTCCCAGCTTTGGTTTCAGCAATGTGCCGGCTAGCACCGGGCTGAATCTCCAGATTGCAACTGCCGTGCCCAACACCGCACAACCAGCAGAGTGATCTTGTTTTCATTGTTATTTGGATTATTTGCCATTTATACTGGCCGAAAGGCAGAGGCCAAGGACGCTAACCTGTTAACCTAAAACTTAACAGCCGCGTAAACGGAAGGGTAAACGCCCGCAGACCAAACTGTTGACCAAGGCGAAGAGTTTACCCTGGCAGTCTCTGCGGAAACACCTGTGCAAGTTGGGCCAGCCTTGCGCTCCGGATTGCAAGCGGTTATCATTGGTGCACTCCCGTTTACCTATTTCCGATGGATACAGGTCATGTATTGGTTATCCCTGGCAATCGCCCTTTGCCTCACCCTGGGGTCGGCCTCCATGGCTCAGGCGGAAAAAGCTCCCGCCCAGTCTAGGCAGTCTAAAGAGGCTCCGGCTTCAAACCCTGCCGCAAAG
>CAZDRW010000189.1:0-6791 GCA_964507555.1 uncultured Desulfarculaceae bacterium | reverse complement strand
ACTATGGCCCCGCGCCCAAGTCCACCGTGAAGCACGAGCGCGAGACCAACGGATTTATTCAATAAAGGCGCTCTCCGGATCGGGCTTGGCCTACTTAAAGCCAAAAAAAATCCCATCCGCCTTTGGGGCTGGATGGGATTTTTATGTGCCTAACCCAAGCAGCTACATGCCGCCCACGAATTCCTTTTTGGTGACCACCCCGTCCTTGTTGCGGTCGTACCAGTCAAAGGCCTCCTTGGCCTTGGCCTTGTCCGGATAGCAGGCCTTGAACTCCTCGAAGGTGAGCTTGCCGTCCTTGTTCTTGTCGCATTTGTCGAACTCGGCCGGGGTGCCGGCGTAAACCAGGCCGCTGGTGGCCAGGATGCCCGCCGCCGCCAGGGCCGCCACCGTGGTTTTAAAGCACATGGCTATCTCCTTTTCCCCTCCCCTTGGAGAGGGCATATGGTCATTTGCTAAGCGCTAGTTGCACACCTCGCGCTCGGTCTCCCGCACCAGGTTACCATGCTCGTAGAACTTTTCCTTGACGATGTGGCAGTTGCCCCGCTGTTGGGAGGGATAGGCCTCCACCCGCTGGGTGCCGCTCTGGTTGGTGTAGACCACCGGCTGTCTCTGGTAGGCCGCCTGCTGGGCGGCGCTGTTGGATATCTCGCCCATGGCCCCGCCCAAAACCGCGCCCAGGGCGCCGCCGATCACGCCGCCCCGCCAGCGGTTGTCGGAATCCAAGAGAGCGCCGGCCGCCGCGCCCACTCCCGCGCCCACCGCGCCGCCCTTATAGGCCGAATTCGAGGGCGAGGGCACGTTGGCTGCGGCGCAGCCAAAGGCGGTGAAAGCCAGGGCCGCGACCAGCGCTACGGCCGCGATGCTGTTGAATTTACTGCTCATGTTATCTCCTCCTTTTTCCCTGGCCCCTTTAGGGGGGCTGGGTGCGATTCCTTGTAATGAAACCCCAAGCCTTTATTGGGGGGCCGGGGATTTGTGCTCCACGTAAAGCGTTTTCAGCCGCTGGTAGCGCGCAAAGCCCAAGATGCGCCGCACCTCCAGCATGAAGGCGTGTAGCGCCTGACGGCTCATCAGCTTGGCCTGCTCCACCTCCTGAAAGGCGCTCTGGGCGCGGGCCTCGTCCAGCGGCTCCTTTTCAAAAGCCGCCTCTATCTCCAAGTAAGCTTTATTGACCCTGCTTTTATATTCAATCCTGTTGCGCCTAAAAGCCAAGAAAAGCTGGTCCAGGCGCTGCTTTTCCGCTGGCGTGAGCTTGAGCTCGCGCACCATGCGGGGCGAGTTCCACCATTTTTGCATGCTGTCCAAGCCGCTTTTGGCCCAGACCGGAGCCGCGCCCCCCAGGGTCGAGCCCACAAGCGCCAGGCAAAGCGCCAGGCCTACAATACGCCGGGCCATAGAATCACTCCTTCCGCGCCAGTGGCGATCTCATCGTCATCGGCGCTGATAAAATCCACCTCCAGCCCCGCGCTGTTCTCGGCCACCAAAAACCCGACAAAGCCGCCCAGCCGTTCGGGCTCGTCATCCATGACCTCGGCCCAGATCCGGGTCTGCTCCGGCCGTAGGGATAGCACAGCGGAGCGGTCTTCTTTTATTCCCAGCCAAACCACGGCCAGGATCAGGGCCAAAACCGCCGCGCCCACGGCCGGCGACCAAAGCCAGCCAAGGGGCCTCAAGCTGCGGGAGGGCGCGGCCTGGGGCCACACAAAGGACGTAGCGGTGAAAGGAGCCGATGCACGCACGCGGCGGGTTAGCTCCCCAAGATCGGTCTTAAGCTCGGCCGCCTGGCCCCGGCACTGGGCGCACTTTGCCAAGTGCTCGCTGGCCAGGGATTTTGGGTCTCCCGCCACGATCCGGGCCAAGGCGGCGGCGTCCAGATGCTCCCGGCTCATCGGGCCTCCTCCCTTAGCTCCCGCACCAGGCTGTGGCTTTTCTTAAAACGCTCCAGCGACCGGTAGAGGTGGGTCTTTATGGCGCTTTGGCTTTTTCCCAAAGCCTGGGCTATCTCGGGGATGCTTAGCTCGTCCACATAGCGCAGGCTGAACACCTCGCGCTGCAGGCGGGGCAGGCCCATAAGGAACTCGTTTATCTTTTGCCAAAAGCGCCTCTTGGCGGCAAGCTCCAGGGCCGAGGCTCCGCATGGGCCCTGGTCCTCCACCTCCGGGTGGCCGCCCTCGGGCGTGGTCTGGAACATGGCCAATACACGGCGCTTGCGCAGGAAATCGCGCGACCGGTTGAGGGCGATGCCGTAGAGCCAGGCCCGCAGGTTCTCTGGCGAGCGCAGGCTGGAGATGCTCCTCAGGGCCCTCTCGAACACCTCTTGGCAGAGGTCTTCGGCGTCGGCTTGGTTGGAAACCCGGTAAAAGAGCATGCGGAACACCTCTTGCCAAAAGTGGCGGGCCAATTTCTCGAATGCAGCGCTATCGCCGGCAATAGCCTGGGAGGCCCACTGGGTCACCTGGTCCGCGGAAGTTTTTTGCGGTTGATCGGGCTGGCCGCTAGAGTGCATGCTGCTTTCCGTGTGCGCCGGCCCGCAAAAGCGCCAGGTTTTGCTTGATGTAGACGAGCGGGCCTTGCAAGTAGTCTACAACTTTTTTCAGAAAGAGCAGAGGGGGGGCTGGCCAGGGGAGGCCCCGGGGGCGGGGAGGTGGGTTGCAGATTAAGCAGGTGCGCGTAATATATATATAATTAACAAATCGCCGTGTTTTGGCCCAAGGTTAAAGGCCCACGCCTTGACAAGGGGCCGGGCGCGTGCCCTAATTGAAGGACTTTGGCAGGCACGGCCCGATGAAGACCATCACTTGGGCCCGCGAGAAATGTATAATATTTTAGAGTGGCTAGAAAGGATCTGCCGTGGAACGCACCTTAATCCTGATTAAACCCGACGCCATCGCCCGCGGCCTGGCTGGCGTGGTGCTGGGACGTTTTGAGCAAAAAGGCCTGAAGATCGCCGGCATGAAAATGATTCAGCTAACCGACGCGCTTCTCAAGGAGCACTACTCCCACCTGGCCGACAAGCCCTTTTTTCCCACCATCGCCGAGTTCATGAGCCGCACTCCGGTGATCGCCCTGTGCCTGGAGGGCTTGGAGGCGGTGGAGGTGTGCCGCAAGCTTTGCGGGGTGACCAACAGCCGCAAGGCCGAGCCCGGCACCATCCGCGGTGATTTGGGCATGAGCATGCAGGCCAATCTGGTGCATGCCTCCGATTCGGTGGAAACGGCCAAGGCCGAGGTGGCCCGCTTTTTCAAGCCCGAAGAACTGTTTGCCTATGAGCCGGCCCTTTTGGGCTATCAATATGCATCCGACGAGCGTTAGGAAAAGGAATTGAGCGAGAATATGCAGAACCCCGGGGCGCTGATGAGCGAGGAGGATATCATCCGCCTGGTGCAGTCCCTGGCCGGCGAGAGCAGCGACCAGCTATCGGTGGGCATCGGCGACGACGCGGCGGTGCTAAACCTGGCGGGCAGCGATTTCTGCGTGACCACCGATCTGTTGGTGGAGGGGGTTCATTTCGATCTCTCCTACACCACCCCCCACGAGCTGGGCCTCAAAGCCATGGCCGCCAATCTCTCGGACCTGGCGGCCATGGGCGCCCTGCCCCGCTGGGGTTTCATCTCCCTGGGCCTGCCGTCCAAGCCCACCCGGCGCCTGGTGGAGAGCCTTTTCGGCGGCATGATGGAGATGTGCCATAAATACGATCTCACCCTGGCCGGCGGCGATACGGTGGGCGCGCCCCAGCTTTTGCTCAACATCTGCCTGATCGGCGCGGCGGAAAAAAGGGCTCCGGTGTTGCGCTCCGGGGCCCGGCCGGGTGATGCGGTCTGCGTGACCGGGGTGCTGGGCTCGGCCGCCGCCGGTTTGGCCTGGCTGGGCTCGGGTGGAGCCAAGGACGACCAGGAGGCGGCCTGGGCGGTGGCGGCGCACTTAAGGCCCCTGCCCCGGCTTGAGGCGGGCCGGGCCTTTGCCCAATCCGGCCGGGTGCACGCCATGATGGATATCTCGGACGGCCTGGCCAGCGACCTGGCCCGCCTGTGCGCGGCCAGCCAGGTGGGGGCCAAGGTGGAGGAGAAGCTAATCCCCCTGGCCGGGGAAGCGCCCGCCTTGGCGGCCAGGCTGGGGGCCGACGCCATGCAGTGGGCGCTCACCGGCGGCGAGGATTTCGAGCTTCTCATCACCTGCGCGCCGGGGGACGTGGAGCTCCTTGGCGAGCTGGCGGCCGACAGCCAGCCGGGACTTACCCTCAAACGGGTGGGCAAGATCACCAAGAGCCGCGGGGTTAGCCTGAAGCGCGCCAATGGAAGCGAAGAGGAGATCACCTTTCTGGGTTTCGATCATTTCAGGGAGGATTAAGCAACATGACTCAAAGCGGTCGTTTGGTCCGCTTTATCCTGGGGGCGGCGCTGGCCGTCCTATTTCTGGCCTCGCCGGTAAGGGCCGAAGACCCTCCCAAAAACGCGCCAACCGCGGTGCCCAACCCGCCTCCCCAATTCCTTCCCTCTGCTCCCGACAAACTGGAACTGGCCGGCGAAAAGGTGCCCTTGGACCAGCCCTTTGTGGCCGAGCAATTGGACCGCGAATTCATCATCTCGGTGCACGACCAGGCGCAGGTGGTGATGTGGTTGAAGCGTGGCCGCCGCTATTTTCCCTATATCAGCCAGGAGCTAAAAAAGGCCGGCCTGCCGGACGACCTCAAATACCTGGCCGTGGCCGAAAGCTCGCTTCTGCACCGGGTGCGCTCTTATGCCGGGGCGGTGGGGCTGTGGCAGTTCATACCGGAAACCGGCAAGCGCTATGGGCTACGCGAAAACCGCTGGTTCGACGACCGGCGCAACCCGGAAAAGGCCACCGCCGCCGCCATCGCCTATTTGCGGGACCTCAAGGAGGAGTTCGGCTCCTGGGCCTTGGCCATGGCCGCCTACAACTGCGGCGAGCAGCGGGTGCGCCGGGAGATCGCCGAGCAGGGGGTCAAGGATTACTACAATCTCTACCTGCCGCGGGAGACCATGCGCTACGTGTTCCGCATCATGGCGGCCAAGATCATCCTGAGCGACCCGGCCAAGTACGGCTACGTGCTGCCCAAGGAGGAGCTGTATGCGCCCCTGCCGGCCGATCACGTGACCCTGAAGCTGAGCCGCGATCTGCATTTGCGGATTTTAGCCCAGGCCAGCAACACCACCGTGCGCCATCTGATGGAGATGAATCCCGAACTGCGCAGCTATTGGCTGCCCCGGGGCGAGGTGAGCCTCAAGGTGCCCAAGGGCGAGGGGGATAAGGTAAAGGGGCGCCTGGCCACGCTGGATTTGTCCAAGCCCGAAGGGGTGCGCACCCAGCCGCCCACCGGCACGCGCACAGTGGTGGTCAAGGAGGGCGATTCCCTGGCAGTCATCGCCCGGCGCAATAAAGTCAAGATAGCCGACCTGCGCAAGGCCAACCGCATCTCCGGCTCCATTATCAAACCGGGCCAGAAACTGGTGATCCCCTAGCTGGGATATTTTTGAAAACCGGGTGTCCGGCTTCGCCAGACGGCCATATGCTGCGTTGCCGTCTGCGCTCGCGCCTCGACGTAGCTTTAGTTACGCCTCCGGCGCTCGCTTGCCGGACGCCTTGCCTATAGCCCCCTGGCTGTGCCGGGAGGTGAAGAAATCGTATTAACCACTAATAAGGACCCTTGGGGAAATCCTGCGAGTTAAAACGCCTATAGCTTGTTCCACCCAAGCATTATGAAACAAGCAAACCAGGGGGTTGGTTGAGCTGCAAGTAACCTGCGCTAATGGGCCTCGGCCCAGTTTTTTCCCCAATTGGCGTCCACCTTGAGCGGCACCTTGAGGTTGAGTACTCCCTCCATCACTTCCGTCACCCGCGCGGCGAACTTCTGCACCTCTTTTTCCGGCGTCTCGAACACCAGCTCGTCGTGCACCTGCAGGGTCATGAGCGCCTGGGGGAATTCCTTTTGCATCATCTCATCCACCTTCAGCATGGCCAGCTTGATGACATCGGCGGCAGTGCCCTGGATGGGGGTGTTGAGCGCCATGCGCTCGGCCGATTCCCGGGCCTGGCGGTCGCGGTAGTTGATGGCGGGCAAGAAGCGGCGGCGGCCCAGGAGGGTGGTGACATAGCCCCGCTCGCGGGCCTGGGAGAGGTTGGCCTGCTGGAAGGCGGCGATGCCCTGATAGCGCCCCAGATAGCGCTCGATGATGCCCTGGGCCTCGGCCACTTCGATCTTCTGCTCACGGGCCAGGCGGAAGGCGCTCATGCCGTAAAGCACCCCGAAGTTCACGGTCTTGGCCCGGGCGCGCTGCTCCTTGGTCACTTCACCCGGCGGCACGTCAAAGAGCCGCGAGGCGGTCTGAGTGTGCACGTCCAGGCCCGAGGTCAGGTCCGCAATGAGAAGCGGGTCCTCGGAGAGATGGGCCAGCACCCTTAGCTCCACCTGGGAGTAGTCGGCGCTCACCATCCGCATGCCGGGCCCGGCGATGAAGCAGGCGCGGATGCGTTCGCCCAAGTCTGAGCGGATGGGGATGTTCTGCAGGTTGGGGTTGGAGGAGCTGAGGCGTCCGGTGGCGGTCACGGTCTGGTTGAAGCTGGTATGCACCCTTCCGGTTTGGGCATTGACCAGCTTGGGCAGGGAGTCCACGTAGGTGCCCTTGAGCTTGGCCACGGAGCGGTATTCCAGGAGCTCGGCCGGCAGGGGATGGGTCTCGGCCAGCTGGACCAGAACGCTCATGTCGGTGGAAAAGGCGGTCTTCTTCTTGGTCTTTTTCATCTGGGGGAGATTCAGCTCCTCGAAGAGCACC
>CAZDRW010000188.1:321-6794 GCA_964507555.1 uncultured Desulfarculaceae bacterium | reverse complement strand
CAGGTTATGCTGTCGTTTGATGTGCTGCAAAATGGCTTCGTCCATTTTGTCGCCGCCCACCCGGACGCTTTTGGAATAGACAATACCGGCCAAAGATATGACCGCCACCTCGGTGGTACCGCCTCCGATATCCACCACCATGTTGCTGGTCGGCTCGGTGATTGGAAGTCCCGCACCGATGGCTGCGGCCATGGGCTCTTCTATAAGGTACACCTCGCGTGCACCCGCACTTTCGGCACTCTCCCGCACCGCTCTTTTTTCCACCTGGGTGATGCCCGAGGGGACGCTAATGATAATGCGGGGGCGAATAAGAGTCCGCCTATGGTGCACTTTTCGTATGAAATGGCGCAGCATGGCTTCGGTTACTTCAAAGTCTGCGATAACCCCGTCTTTCATCGGCCGAATGGCCACGATGTTGCCTGGCGTGCGGCCCAGCATCATCTTGGCATCTTTGCCCACGGCCAGCACCCGGTTGCCTTGACGGGCATCCTTGCGCACTGCCACCACCGAAGGCTCCGAAAGCACTATACCTTTGCCCTTGACATAGACCAGGGTGTTCGCTGTACCCAGGTCTATGGCCATGTCGTTGGAAAAGTATCCGAGGATTGGATCCAGCAGCATGGGATTTCCTTTAATAGCTGAATGTTGGGCCACTGCTTTGGTGATATATAGCACTTGTGACGACAAGTTACCAGACCCACCCCGGCCAAGCAAGCATTCTTGTGCCCTTGGCTGGGGCATATCGTCTATTGTCTGTTACTTGGCTTTTGGATTTAGCCTAATGGCCTGCTCCATTTGACTTTTCCAAGCATATGTGATTAACTTCGTGCTTTGGAAAAGGCCGCTCGAATCAAAAGGCGATGGGCAACAGAAATAAGCCCTGTATTGGCTATGCCCTCGCTGAACTTCTGGGGCGCGCCCGCGCAGTGGCCAGGGCCCTGCTAAGTATATAGCAGGAGAACACTCCTCGGCCAGGCGCCTTCAACTATCACTAGCGATATCGGGACAGGTGAAACATGTCTAAGAGGACTTTTCAGCCATCCAATACTAAACGTTACCGCAACCACGGCTTTTTGGTGCGTAGCCGTACTAGAGGCGGCCGGGCAGTCATTCGCCGCCGCAGGGCCAGAGGTCGCAAGCGGCTTGGCGTGTGATACCGACTACCAATGATGCCGGCGGGGGATCAACGCTTCCCCAAAAGTGTGAGACTTACCAAACGACCTCAATACTTGGCGTTAAACCGGGACAGCCTGAGGTTTGTAAGTCCACTTTTTGTATACCTGTGGAAGCCGAACGGCCTTCCCTACAGCCGTCTGGGAATCACGGTCACCAAGAGAATTGCTCCTGCAGTGGGACGCAATCGCGTAAAGCGCCTGGTGCGAGAGGCATTTCGCCTCGCCGGAGCCAACTCGAAGCTGCGTCCCAACGGAGTAGATCTTGTGGTGATTGCCAAGAAAGCTTCGCCTTCGCTTCGTTGTTCTCAAGTTTCACAGGAAATACAAAAAGCATTAATGCGAATTCAGAGGGAAATCAAAGCTTCAATATTGCGGTCAAGATAACCTTCTGGCTTGTACGCCTATACCAGTTAACGGTTGGGCCCTACCTAGGCGGCCAATGCCGCTTTTATCCTACTTGTTCACAATATGCACTGGACGCCCTTGCTCGTCATGGTTTTTGGCGTGGATTGGGCAAGACTCTGCTTCGGGTGGCTAAATGCCACCCTTTCCATCCTGGCGGCTACGACCCTGCCTAGAGAGGGTTTGATCGTCAAGGAACGTTGAGGAAAATCTGGCATGGACGATACTAAACGAGTCCTTCTGGCCATCCTTCTGACTATAGGTCTACTATGGGGCTACACCACGTTTTTAGCGCCAACACCTCCACCCACCAAGCCAGATGTAAAAACTCAAACTCCCGCTAAGGAAGTTAAACCTTCCACCAAGCCGGCTGCCAAAGCAGACCAACCTTCCGCCTCTGCAACAGTTGTGTCTCAAGTGGAGGCTGGCCAATCTTTGACAAACTCCCGCTTGGTCAAGGTAGACACATCGCTTTACACGGCTTGGTTCAGCGAGCGTGGCGGAACGCTTAAAAAAATTGAGCTTAAAAACTATTTCGAGAAGGCCAATAAACAAGGTGGGCCCTACGTGCTTCTAGACCTGCAGCCTTCATCTTCTTATTCCCTTGGGATAGGCCTGTCTCCTGGCCTTCAGTCTCTCACTCAGCGTCTGTTCACTGCCAACCAGGCAGAGTTGAGCGTTACCCAACCCGGTGCACGCAAGGACCTTGTCTTCACTACCTCAGTAAATGGCATCACCGTTAAAAAGACCTATAGCTTTACGTCAGATTCTTACGCTTTTGGACTTAAAGTCACTATTCAAAATCCTACCGCTGGCGCACTTGAGCTCACCCCGGAAGTGACTCTTGTCGAGGAAGCCGTCAAAAATAAAGCAAACACCTACGCTTTCACGGGGGTGGCGCTACAAAAAAGTGGATCCTTAGTTGAGCTATCTTCAAGCGACCTAGAAGACAAGCCAGTGCAATCTGGGTCAATATCCTGGATGTCAATGAGCATCCCATATTTTATGGGTGCGGTCGTGCCGCTTACTGAAACGGATGATGCTAAGCGTTCTATTCGCGGCCAATTATCCAACGGAATCATGAGCGGAACCTTGGTCGAGCCACCTATTCGCTTGGCGCCAGGTGAATCCAAAGAAATTGAATATTTGGTTTTTTACGGTCCACGTGACTTGCAAATACTTAAGCCTTTAGGAAAGGGCTTAGCCAATGCGGTGAACTTTGGGTGGTTTGACGTAATTGCCAAACCGATGCTGTCCGCTCTCAACTTTCTCTATGACTTTATTGGTAACTACGGCATTGCCATTATCCTCATAACTATTTTGGTTAAAATCCTGTTTTGGCCGTTGGCTGCTAAGAGCTATAAGTCAATGAAGAAGATGCAAAAGTTGCAGCCTCAGATCGCGAAACTTCGGGAGAAATATAAAGGCGACAAGCAGCGTATGAACCAAGAAATCATGCAGATGTATAAAACCTATAAGGTCAATCCGATGGGTGGATGTCTGCCAATGATCGTACAGATTCCAGTGTTCATTGCTTTCTACAAAGTTTTAGGCGCTTCGATAGAATTACGTCATGCACCATTCCTACTTTGGATCAACGATCTGTCTGCGCCGGATCGTTTGTTCCCAGATCTGGGTATCCCTTATGTTGGCGGTATCCCAGTAATGACCCTATTAATGGGCGCATCCATGTTCATTCAACAAAAGATGACACCTACTACCGGGGATCCCACCCAGGCCAAGATGATGATGTTGATGCCTATTGTTTTTACTTTTATCTTCATCAATTTCCCGTCAGGCCTGGTGCTGTACTGGCTAGTCAACAATTTGCTCTCCATTGGCCAGCAATACTACACCAACAAGTCTAAGGCATAAGCATTCATGGAAACGTTGGAGTTTATCGGCAAATCGACTGAAGAGGCTCTTCAAAAAGCTTCCGAGCACTTCCAGCTTCCAATGGACAAGTTGGAAGTGGAAGTTATTAGCGCTGGATCTTCTGGCTTATTAGGTATTTTTGGAGCAAAGAAAGCCCGGATCCTCGTGAGGCCTTTGGCTGATTCTGCTAAAGAAGCTATGGACGAAGTAATGCGCGAATTCCGTGGTGAAGAATCTACACGCGCTTCAAACCTGTATTCTTCCTCCAAACCCAAGCCTACAAAAGCCTCTTCCTCTTCCAAAGAAACATCACCATCTACAAGAAACGCTATCGCTGATTACCGCGATCTCCCGCACGAGCAAAATTATGAGAATTCGCATGAAGAGGATGACTCGTTCAAGAGGGCTCTAGGCAAATCGCTTATGGATGCAGGTCAAGATTTTGACCTTGATAGCGCATCTATATCACGCGAACCAGAATCCCAGGAAGTAGTAGCCGCTTCTCGTCAAGTTCTAGAGCGTATTGTCTCCACCTTGGATTCAGACGCAACGGTGGCCGCTCGTAACGGACGCGGTGCTGGAATCGAACTTGAAATTGAAGGTGGTGAAGTTGGCATCCTCATTGGGCGTCGAGGTCAGACTTTAGATGCGTTGCAATATCTAACCACCCGTATCGTTAGCCATCAAGAGGGCCGTCCTGTGCGCATTAGCGTCGACGCTGGTGGCTATCGTCGTCGTCGTCGGGAATCCCTGGAAGAATTGGCCTTACGCATGGCCGATAAAGCCAGAGCCACCCGCAGGCCTGTAAGCGTTGGTCCCTTGTCATCTCCTGAGCGCCGCGTGGTTCATTTGGCGCTAAAGAGCGAGCGCGGCGTGAGCACCAGCAGCCGGGGTCGCGGTGAATTGAAGAAGGTTCTCATCTCGCCGCGGAGCTGAGTTTAGCGGCGGTTGGTTGTCCATGGTTGTCCACTTTTCTTTAGCAATTTTCGTGGGCAGCGAATACTAATATGACTAGATATATCGGCGTCTTATTTCTTGCCTTGCTTTTTTTGACAAGTCCAAGCTGGGCTGGCCAGAAAATCTGCGCGACTCCCCCGGAAAACAGCCGCGGCTCCCTCTTTCTCCCTGCGCGCATGGATAACGCCCTCCTGGTGACCGGCGAGCCCAACGCGCGCTTCTTGATCCGCTATGAGTGGACCTGCCGCAAGGGCCACCTCTACAAGGAGGCGGGCCCCGAGCAGGTCAGAATCCCCTTGGGCACCTGTAACCAGGCCGGTAAGGCGCTTATTTCTGTACGCCAGGGCTGCGCCGTCTTCGAAATCCAGGCCGAGCCCCGTTCCTATCACCGCCGCTGAGCCGGCTTCCATCCGCTGCGATTCGCCTTGTTTGTTTTGCCCGCCCGCCTTACTATTTCCTTTTGCCCTAACTTAGCCGGCTCGACTCCAAGGACGCGCTTTGGCATGATTGACTAGGACTCAATTCATGAACCAACATTATCGCGACACCATAGCCGCCATCGCCACCGCCGCCGGTCCGGGCGGCATCGGCATTGTGCGCCTCTCCGGCGTTAAAGCCTGGGAGGTGGGCCGGGCCATTTTCCGCCCCGCTAAGGGCGCCCTGCCCGATCCGCCGCCTCTGCGCCGCCTTATCTATGGCCACGCGGTGGACCCCCAAAGCGGCGAGCTGGTGGACGAGGTATTGGCCGCTTTTTTTAAAGCTCCACATACGTATAGCACAGAGGACACCGTAGAGCTCCAGGGCCACGCCGGTCCGGCCGTAACCCAACGCATCTTGGCCTTGTGTTTGGCGGCGGGCTGCCGCCTGGCCCGGCCCGGTGAATTCACCCGCCGGGCATTCTTAGGCGGGCGAATGGATTTGAGCCAGGCCGAGGCCGTGGCCCAACTCATCGCCGCGGCCAGTGGGAACGAGGCCCGCCTGGCCTTTAGCGCCCTGGCGGGCGGCCTGGCCCAAGCCCTGGCCCCGGTCCGCGCCGCGCTATTGGAAACCGCCGCCACGGTGGAGGCGGCCCTGGATTTCCCCGACGAGGTTGCCGACATCATTAACCCCGGCCTGGCAGCCAGGCTGGATCAACTTGCCGCCAAGCCCCTGGCCGCCCTTTTGGACCAAAGCCAACGGCGCCGGGTCTTCCGCGAGGGCGCGGTGGTGGTCTTATGCGGACGGCCTAACGTGGGCAAGTCCAGCCTTTTCAACCGGCTCTTGGGCGAGCGCCGGGCCATCGTCACCGCCCGGCCCGGCACCACTCGCGACGCCATCGAGGAAGCCGCTCTCCTGGGCGGGGTGGTTTGCCGCCTGGTGGACACCGCCGGCCTCAGCGACAGCTCCGACGAGGTGGAGGCCTTGGGGGTGGAGCTGGCCAAGGGGCGCCTTGGTCTGGCTGATTTGGCGCTGTTGGTGCTGGACCAATCCCAGCCGCTCACCCCCCAGGACCGGGCCGCCCTGGAGGCCACCCAGAACCTGCCGCGCATCGTTGCCCTCAACAAGTGGGACCTGCCCCCGGCCTGGGAGGTTTCGCAACTTTGCTCGGATTTGGGCCTGGACCTGGCAAGCGCCTTTTCCATCAGCGCCAAGCACGGTCAGGGCATTGATCAACTATCAACAGCCTTGGGCAAAACCGTGTCTTTTGGGTCTGGGGAACCCAAACCCGGCGATGTTGTGGCTGGCCAAAGGCAACGCCAGGCCTTGAGCCGCTGCCTGGCAGCCATTCAGCGCGCCGCCGCGGGCCTGGCCGCGGATAATATCGAGATAGAGTTGGTGAGTTTGGATCTTAGCGAGGCGCTCCTGGCCCTGGGCGAGGTGGATGGCCAAGGCGCGCCGGATGAGGTGATCGATGCGGTGTTCGAAAAATTCTGCGTGGGGAAGTAGCATGAATAACTTGCGTATCTATGCGGCTGACGTGGGTTCTATTAGGACAGGCAATTTCGGTTGGGCTCGTGGTCTATCACAAAAGAGCATCGACAAGGGAGATAGCAGCATTAATAACCTGGCTGATTCCCTTCGTGA
>CAZDRW010000188.1:0-311 GCA_964507555.1 uncultured Desulfarculaceae bacterium | reverse complement strand
TCTGTCTTCTGGTTTGCCGGTGGCTCTGGGTTTTGAAGCGCCATTATTTGTGCCTATACGCGAGAAACCCGAACAACTTACTTTAAGCCGGGATGTGGACCCAGGAGGCAGACCATGGTCGGCAAGGGCAGGAGGATTATCTTTAGGGGTGGCTACAGTTCAAATGCCTTGGCTGATGCGGGCCTTGTTCGTAAAGCTTTCTCATCCTTTTCCCTGTTTTTTTGATTGGCAGGAATTTACCGCCGCAGGAACTGGGCTGTTTCTTTGGGAGGCTGTCGTCACAGGAAAGGCTAAAAACAAGGAAGGCCCCA
>CAZDRW010000187.1:0-6841 GCA_964507555.1 uncultured Desulfarculaceae bacterium | reverse complement strand
GAGTCAGCGTGCTGCAACGCGTCAAGTGAGAACATCAATGAACCAGGATAGTCCCCGCTACAGCCCCATTGAGCTTCCCGCCGCCGCCAAGCCGCCACGGGAACTGGTCAACTCGCTGGTGGAAGCCGCGGCCAGGGCCCACGGCCATCTCTGCCCGGGCCAGGTCATCGGCGTGCGCATGGCCATTTTGGGCCTGAGGCTTCTGGATTACGCCTGCCCCTTGGGCTATCCGGAAATAAAGAACCTGATGGGCTTCGTGGAGATCGAGCGCTGCCTGGCCGACGCCGTGGCTAGCGCCACGGGCCTGCGTTTCGGGAGGGGGTCCTTGAAGCTGGTGGACCAGGGCCTGTTGGCCGCCACCTTCCTGGACATGCCATCCGACCGCGCCGTGCGCATCTTGAGCCGCGACGACGCCCGTGATAAGGCCGCGGAGTACGCTCCCGCAGAGGCCAACGCCCATGCCGCGCAAACCGAGGCTTACCGGGTGATGCCCGACGACCAACTGTTCGACGCGGCCTGGGTGAGCGTGGACCGCAGCCGCTTTCTGGCCCCCGGCCAGAGGCCGCCCAAGGTGCCCTGCGCCTCCTGCGGAGTGCTGGTGCGCTCCGGCCAGGCCCGTTCCGGGCCCGGCGGACCCCTTTGCGCCGTGTGTGCCGGTGATGCCTACTTCAAACCATTGCGTCCCGAGGAAACATAATGGAATTCGATTGCGGAGATCAGTGCGCCGCCGGGCCGGCCGGCCGCTTGGTGAAGCTTGAGGAAGCCGAAGGCTTGGTGCTGGCACACGATATCACCGAGATCGTACCCGGCCAAAAAAAGGGTCCCGCCTTTAAAAAGGGCCATGTGGTCAGTGCCAGCGACTTGGAGCATCTGGCCCGCTTGGGCAAGCGGCATCTCTACGTGCTGGAGATGACGCCCGAAGTGATGCATGAAAACGAGGGCGCCGAGCTCATGGCCCGGGCCTTGTGCGGACCCGGGGTGGAGCCCGGCGGACCGCCCTCGGAAGGCAAGATCACCCTGGTGGCCAGCCAGGACGGACTTTACGACCTGGATGTGGAACGCCTCAAGCAGTTCAACAAAGTGCCCGAGGTGATGTGCGCCACCATCCACCGCTACACTCCGGTCAAGAAGGGTCAGGCCCTGGCCGGTACCCGGCCCATCCCGCTCCTCATCCGCAAGGAAAACGTGGCCGCGGCGGTGGCCATCGCCGAAAGGGACGGCGGCCTCATGACCGTGCGCACTTTGCGTCCCTTGCAAGCGGGCGTGGTGGTGACCGGCAGCGAGGTGGCCTCGGGGCTCATTGAAGACGGCTTCGCCCCCATCATCACCAGGAAGATGGAGGCCTTGGGCGGAGCCATCATGGGGGTGCGCTACGCGCCCGATGACCGCCTGGCCGTAACCGCCGCCATCCGCGAGCTGGTGAGCCAGGGCGCGCAGATCATCATCACCACCGCCGGGATGAGTGTGGACCCCGATGACGTGACCCGCCTGTCCATCGCCGACGCAGGCGGCGTGGATCTGGTCTACGGCACGCCGGTGCTGCCCGGCGCCATGTTCCTGGTGGGCGAGTTGCGGGGGCCCCAGGGCCGCATCCCCATCTTGGGCGTGCCGGCCTGCGCCCTGTTCCATCCCACCACGGTGCTGGATCTGGTGCTGCCCCGGGTCCTGGCGGGCGAGGAATTCGACCGCGACAGGATCGCGGAGTTGGGCCACGGCGGTTTTTGCCAGAACTGCGCGGACGGCTGCCGCTTCCCGGTGTGCGGCTTCGGCCGGGGCTGCTGAGATAGGCCGCTACGGACTGATCCGCTACGCCGGCTGTCTAACCGCCGCATAGCTGCGCTGCAGACGAGGCGTGTGGCGTGACGGCAAACGGAAGCCGGCACCGGCGCTTGCTTAAATTGGCTAATACTTAAACTTATTGGGGAGCGATATGCTGTTTAGAATTATTCTGGCGTTGACTGGGGGCTTGGCCTTGGCGTTGGTCGGCGGTTGCACCGTTTCGCAACAGGCCACTCAGTACTACGCGGATGAGGAACAGCGCATGGAAGCCGACTCCTTCAACTACCAAGCCACCTACAATACCGAAAACAATCATTTTGAGTTCGACGAGGGGCTGGTCGATTTTACGGTGCGGGTGTTTTCCGATCAGGACTATAACTTCGGTATCAACATCCTCAATCAAACCAGCCAGCGGGTCATCATCGACTGGAACGGTATCGAATACCTGGACACGGTGGGCAACCCCCACTCTATGATTCACCAAGGCGTGAACTATTTGGACCCCGTGACCAAGCAGCGCCCCACCTACATCATGCCCGGGGCGCTCTGGAGCGACGAGTTGCGCCCGGCCGACCGCCGCACCAGAGACGGCGCCGTGCGCCTGGTCAGGCCCGCCCACACCCCGGCGACCGACAGCTACTACGACCACGTGGCCATTATTATTCCGGTGAAGGCCGAGGGCCAGTGGGTGCGCTATCGCCTGCTTTTGCAGGTGGGAATGGTGACGCCTACCGCGCCGGACAGCCCGTACCTTCCTTACTAGACTATGGCAGCAGGCTTATGGACGCCGCGCTTTAGGCGTTTCTGGTGATATAGTCGGAGCCCTGCAGGTCCACTTTATAGATGACTCCCGGAGTGCGGTCGGCCTCTTGACCGGTCTGCTTGCCGGTGCCCAGATAGAATTCTCCGTCAACCACCGCGGTCTTGACGCACCACGCGCCGACGCCGGGCAGCCAGAGCACCTCGTCCAGCACGATGTCGTCACCCTGGCGGCGGGCTTCATAGAGGGCGGTACCGTCCTTGCCCATGCCCGGGAACATCATGGTGCCGGTGTCGGGGTGGATATTGGGCTCGCCCACCACCGGCTCTATCTTGTCCACCGCGCCGGATGGCTTGTTATACTTGCATTCCTTCCACACATCCGGGTTGTCGAAGGAGGACCAATATACCCGGCCCTCCTCAGTGGAAAGGTACATCACCCGCTGGCGCTGGTCGGCCCTTAGGACTCCCCAATCTCCCACCTCTTTTACTTTGTGGATGCTGCCGTCGGGGTCCACCGCGTGCACCACCGCATGGCCATAGGTGCAGGAAGAGATCAGGGTGGTGCCTTTGTTGGCGCCGGTGTTGATCACCCCCACGCCGGTGGGGAAGCGCATGTCATCCGGCGAAGCGAAAACCTGCCACTCGCCGTTTTTCTTGCTGAGCACCATGCCCGGATGGTCCGCGTTGCCAAAGCCCATGAACTCCTGGCCGGTGACCGGGCATTCATAGGAGAATCCCCACTTTAGGTTGGTGTAGTCATGGGGCACCAGACTGGTGTAGTCGTGCTTGTACCAGGGCCCGTCTGGGCTCACGGCGGTGTAGTCGATGGCGCCGCCCCAGGATTCCGGGGTGAGGTGCAGGCCGTTGCCGAAGCTATAGCCTGCGGCCCCGGACTCGGCGGCTTCCGGCAGCACGCTGCGCTTGCGCACACCATTATCTTCATTGTAGGTCCAGACCGGCGTTTCGTCGATGCCGTTGCGGGAGATGCCGCTGATGACCAGTTCGCCGTCGTGCTCAAAGAAGGCCATGGGCGCGCGGTCGACCTGGCCCACTTGCTGGGCATCGAACTTGTGGGGCGCTCCGGTGTCCGGCACCGCCGGCGCGGTGCCGGTGGGCGGTCTGGCGCCCGGCGTGGTGGCCGGAGGGGTAGCGGGGTAGCGGCCGCCTTGGCTGGGGGGAGCCGAAATGGGCGGCCCAAAGCGAACTAAGGGCGAATTGGCGCTGATCTTGGTCGGCTTGAGGTTTTTGGTGATGGCGTTGGCCAGGGTGGAAGAGAAATCGTCCGCGCCCCCGGTTTTATGACGGCCTATGGTGCCGCCGCTGGGGGTGCGGTAGGGCTGGATGCTCTGGCTGTAATAAAGCGATTTCAGCAAACCTATACCCGGCCTTTGTAAAACATGCACGTCCGGCCATATTGATAGCAAATAGCTTGCCATTGGACCTGTAATTATAAGTAGTTTATTTGATTGACTGTTTACGTGGGATATGCGGGGGAAAGGGGCAAGGCTTGCGCTCCGAGGGCCTTAGGGGCGGAACAATTTGCCCCCAGGGCTTTAGGATTTCCTTGTAAGAGGTGGTTTGGGGCTGAACATAAGGCAGGGCATGCCGGATTCCCTCAGCACCACCCGCCAGGGCACCATGCGTGACTTGAAGCCCATGGCCCGGCAGGCGTAGCCGCGCCCCTGTTCCCAGGTTATGAAAAAATGGCGGCATTTAAAGCAGTTAGGCGTTTGCTTCCCTGCGCGGTATCCTTGTCCGCTATGTTCTTTTCCTGAACTCATGCCGCAAGCTCATCCGTGGGCCGTAGCCATGGCACATCATAATTACTGAGCAGGTTCTGGCGTCCTTCCGGGGGCAGCTGCCACAAGGGCCGGGTGTAGTCCGGGTGCAGATTGTAGAGGTGCTTTTGGGGCAGTTTGGGCCGGTGTTGAAAAAAGTCAGCCAGGGGATTCATGAGCCTGAAACTTTCGCCTGGGCGCAGGTGGACCTCTGATGCACGAGGGCGATGGCGTTTAGTCTCCGGTTGCGCTGCCACAGAGTCCGGCCGCCAAGGCCCATAGGAAGATATACCAGGGGATTTAGCCTGTTGGAAGTCATATCTGCTCTCAAGGGGAGACTTCGGCTGTGTTATGGTGGTTTGGAAGGGGATGAACCAAGCTTGGAGGGGCTTATGACCAAATGGGAGTACATGAGCGCCTGGGTGGATCAGAACTGGGAGGTAAAGACCATCGTGGGCCCTTACGAGGACCAGGGTGAAAAGCTGCCCCAGTTCGTTGAGTTCCTCAACATAGTGGGCCTGGTGGGCTGGGAGATGATCAGCGTGGTCCCGGTGGAGGTGGGAAACCGGGTGTTTTTCAAAAGGCCCAAGCAATAGCCGGATAGCGTTGCAACTCCAGGTTATAAACTCCAAGAGCTTGGCCCGCATCAGGGGTTGGGGCAGGTGCACCTTTATCTCCTCCGCGATGCGTGCCCCAGGTCTGGGTTACATCAACATAAACCTATCGGTCAACAGAATTGGCTTGCCCGTATCGTTAAATATCGCCATGGGCGGCGGTCAGGCCTGGCAGAATCCAGGTCGCAGGGAATGCCCTCTCTTCACTGATCTGGCTATGTCCATTCTCGTTGTTTGCGTCTTTTAAACAGCAAGGTTTAGATTTCAGAGCTCGGAGAAAAACTCCAGGCGTAGCCGCCTTGTTGCTCCTCAATCTTTAGAGCTGAACTAGCGGGAAAATGGGCGCTGAATACCGTCGTGTTTGGCTTTGCGGCCAGTTCTATCACATATCTTCTTGCCTGCCGGCAAGCTCCAGGGCCAGCGTCGAACACCGAGTTTATTTCGGGCATGGCGATCTGAAAGGGATGATGCATCAAATTGCCAGTGAACAAGGCCGTTGCTCCGCCCGCGTCCAGCAGGATCGAAGAGTGGAATGGAGTATGTCCCGGCGTGGGCAGAAAATATATATTGGGCAGTTGCTCGCTGCCGTCGACATGGATCATGCGTGCTTGACCCGCGGCAACGACCGGATCCACGCTATCCTGCCGCGCCATAAAACCAGTGTGGTGGCGCTCGATTTGGTTCTCGGGTCGGCTGAAGAACCGATACTCATCCTCCGAAAACACGTACTCGGCATTTGGGAAGGTAGGTATCCATGCACCATCACGGAACCAAGTATTCCAGCCTACATGATCGACATGGAGATGGGTGTGGAGCACTAAGTCAATATCCTCCGGCAGGCCCGGAAACACTTGTCTGGGGGAAAGGCTTGCCAACTCCATATCGCAAATGCGTGTAATGCGCGCCGAACCTATCTGATGGGGATTAGGTGTCATGTCTTGTTCCATATAATGTGGTAGTTCTCGTTTGCGCCGTGGCAGATGGCCGCCAAGCCCCCACCAATGACACTAACGCCAAAAAAAAGGGGCTAGGCTGCAAAAGCCTAATCCCTTGTATTCATCTGGCGGAAGTGCATGGGAATCGAACCCATTTTCCGCCTTATTCAGGTGTCCTGGATGTGGAGTACGGAGCCTACAATCCCCGCCATTGCGATGCAAAAATTAAGTAGCCCCGTGCGCCGCCGCCTAAGCAATAGATGCAAAAGACAACGGCGCACGAGGCTGGGGGGCGTTTTCAGCAGGCGGCGGGCGCGGCCAACCGGCAGAATGCTGCCGGTGCGATCCTAAATAAAAACCCCACGCGCCGCCGCCTTTGCAAACGTGGCGAAAGACAACGGCGCGCAGGGCTGGGGGGCGTATTGATGGCAGGCCTTGAAAGGCCTCCAGGCGCCTGCGCCAAGGCTAGAGAGTTTAACTCTCCTTGGCTTACTCGGCGGGCTCGGGATTGGTGGCCTTGACCAACGCCAACAGCCTTTCATAATCCCAGTCGACCCGCTTCTGGATGTACTCAAAGTCCTCCTGCTTCAGATGCCTGAAACGCCTTTGGGCCTTGAAGTACTCTTCTACAGATATAGGCTTTTTTATGTCTTTTGTCAATACGAAACGCCCGTCGATCACCTCGTAAAGAGGGAACATTCTGCATTCAACCACCTGCTTGGCGGTCTGCAGGGCCTGCTCGGGAGCGCAGCGCCAGCCGGTGGGGCAGGGCGCGTAAATATGCACATAAGCCGGGCCGGGAACGGTGACCGCCTTCTTGACCTTGTTCATGAGGTCAAGATGCCAAGCCGGGCTGGCCGTGGCCACATAAGGCACGTTGTGGGCCGCGATGATCATGGGCATGTTCTTCTTCCAGGTCTGCTGCCCCTTGCTCAAGGTGCCCGCCGGAGAGGTGGTGGTCGCGGCGCCGAAG
>CAZDRW010000186.1:0-6859 GCA_964507555.1 uncultured Desulfarculaceae bacterium | reverse complement strand
CATGTTTATGCCAACGATTTCACGCGCTCAATTGGCGAAACGATATCGGTTAGCCGCACGCCGAACTTTTCATTGACCACAACCACCTCGCCGCGGGCAATCAACTTCTTGTTGACCAGGATTTCTAAGGGCTCGCCAGCCAACTTGTTAAGTTCGATAACCGAGCCTTGACCCAGTTGCAGCAAGTCGTTGATCAGCATCGAGGTGCGACCCAGCTCAACCGTAACCTCCAAGGGTATGTCCAAGATAAAATCAATGTTGCGCGCCGGCGCCTTGGTTTCCGGTTGAGGTTCACCGAACTCCTCCAAAGAGGCGTCCTCACTGGGTGCGATCTCTTCGCTTTCCCATTCTTCTGCCATTTTTCATCCCTCTCTTAAAAGGCCCAGGCGGGTTAAAAGGTCAGTTGACCAGGGGTGTCCACCAAACCCTCTACCCTGAATGCCTTGGCGCCGCGGTAAGTGCCGGGGCGTCCCCGGAACTTGGGGACCCCTTCCACCATACCTACCAGGAAATCTTTGATATCTTTATCTAATTGCAAAACATCGCCCACTTTAAGATCCAGGAGTTCACCCGATTGCAGATGGGCGCGTCCCAACTCCACCGAAAAGTCCACCTCGGCATCCTTGAGTTGCTCGCGGAAGCGTCGCATCCACTCGTGGTCCACTTCCAACTGGTCGCTCTGGAAACCGGCATAAAGCTTGGTGCGGATCGGCTCTACGGTTGAGTATGGAATACAGACCGTAATGGTGCCGGCGGCATGCTCCATCTCCATTTCGAATTTCACCACGATCACCACGTCGGTGGGTGGGACAATAGAGGCGAATTGCGGGTTAATTTCGGTGCGTTGGTATACCATGGTCACCTCGTGCACCGGCTTCCAGGCCTGCTCCATATCCTTCAAGGCCAGCATCACCACTTTGCGGGTGAGCTGATGTTCGATGGCAGTGAAGTCGCGGCCCTCGATTTTCACCTCCCCGCCGCCGGTGCCGCCCAAAAAGGTTTCCACCAAATTGAAGACCAATTTGGATTCCAACACAAAGATGGCATGCCCTCGCAGCGGGTCCATCTTGAAGATGTGAAGGCTGGTGGGCACGGGAAGCGAACGCATGAACTCACCGAATTTGACCATGTCCACGCTGGTGGTGGTCATGTCCACAATCTTGCGCAGCGCAGAACTCAAGGTGGTGCGGAACAAACGGGCGAAGCGGTCGTTGATGATCTCCAAGGTGGGCATGCGCCCACGAATGATCCGGTCTTGGTTAGTGAGGTCGTAGACAATGACACCATCCGCCTCATGGCCGGCATCGGTCTCGACCTCAATTTCACCGCCGCTCATGCCCTTTAATAGAGCATCAACCTCGTCTTGACTGAGTATCTTGCTCATGCTTCACCCCTTCTAATTTGGGGATTGGCTGGGGTTATTGTTTTTTGTCCCACCGTTACTGCACCACGAATTCGGTGAAATAGACGCCATGCACCGATCCCACTCCTATCAAGGAGCGATTGATGATCTGCAATATCTCGTTGCGTAGGCGAATTTTGCCCGCCACTGGAGATATGTCCGCATACGATTTACTGGTCAGCAATAGAAGGATGCTGTCTCTGATCTGCGGAATGCGCATGGTAATCTCTTGTTTGAGTTTTTCATCTTTAGCGTCAACCGCGATTTTTAGCTTCAAATAGCGTTTCCCGGCCGGGTCCGCCAAATTGACGATAAAAGGCTCCATGTCCAGCACCGTGCCCGGAACCGCGGGGCCTTTTTTCTCATCGCCCTTTTCGCCGGCTTTTTCGCCGCCGGCTTTTTCAGTCTGGGCCGCCTTATCCGCCGCTTTTTCGCTGGGGGCCAGGAAAAACTTCCACCCAAAGAAGCCACCGCCGCCCAAAATCACCAAAGCCGCGACAATGATGATGATAAGCTTTAAGGGCGCTTTCTTTTTTTCCCCGCCTGCTTCTTCTCCGGCCTCGGCCGCGGCGTCCACTTCCATGTCCAAATCGGGCATGGCCTTCTCCCTTGGGTTATTGGTTGCTCAACAAAAGCACAATTTCTGTGCGCCGATTCATGGCCCGGTGCTCTGGCGTATCGTTCGGCACCAACGGTCTGGTGGATCCCAGGGCAGCCACCCTCAAGCGCCGGGCTGGTATACCTTCCTTCACATTTAGATAATGCAACACCGCCAAAGCCCTTTGCAAAGAAAGACTCCAATTATCTGCTGCCGCGGCCCCGGCACCGGGAGCCACGCTATCAGTGTGTCCTTCCACAGAAATCGTTTGCTCACCATGCTTTAAGACTGTCGCTGCCTGGTGTATGGCCTGTTCGGCTTGGGGCGAGAGCAAGGCTTGGCCCGGAGCAAATAGAAGATCGTTGGCTAGCGTGATGACTACTCCCCGTTCCTCGCTTTTAAGCGCCACGCCCTTTTGCAGCTGGCCTGCGGCGCCACCCTCGCTGGAAAGGGGAAGGTCCAACCTCTTGGCCAACTCCTGCTCGTTAGTGCCGAACTCATCAGCTCTCGGTTGCTTTATTGAATCCAAGAGTTGTTGGACATTTCCTACCTTGCCGCGATCGGTCACTCCCAGGGCGGCCTCGGACCCTCCGCTGAAAACACCAAATGCGGCTTTTAACTTTTGCACTTCCGGAACCCTCATGGCAAAAAGCATCACGAAAAAGGTGAGCAGCAGCGTCACCAAATCGCTGAAGGTCAGCATCCAACCCAAAGGATTGAAGCCGGGGCCCTCTTGCTTCTGCTTAGCCATGACTACTTCTTCTCCCCCTTGTCCTCGCCCAAGAGGTCGAAAGAAAATCCCTTGAAGTCCAGTTTTCTCTCCTTGGTCTGGTCCTCCGGCACCAGCCAACGGCTGGCATCGCGGGCGTCAAATACCAACTCAACCCTGTTGTTCATGCGGCGGTGCTGGTAGGTGTCATTAGACACCGTGGGATCAAAACCGGCCAAGCCAAAGGCGGCCAAGCGCTTGGGATCGATGCCTTGGGAAACCAAATACCTGACCACCGCCAAGGCCCTATCGGCGCTTATGGCCCAGTTGTCTTTGCCGTCTGTGCGCTGGGAAGGCGCGTCATCAGTGTTGCCCCGCACGCTAATCCGGTATTCGCGGTCCTTGATTACCTGAGCCAGTTTGCTTAAAAACGCTTTGCCTTGCGGACTGATCTCATCGGAATCCGTCTTAAACAGCAGATAGTCGGGCAGCATTGCGGTTTTCATGGCACCGGAGCGCAGCAGCCTGATTTTGCCTTCTAAACCCTCCAGCTGCACCAGGCCGCGCAACGCCAGGTAATCCTGGTCCACAGGATTGATGGGCGCGGTGGCGCTCTTGGTTAATTGCAGCACCGAAGGCATGGGACTGGAGCCCCCGGGAGTGAGACCGAAGGTTCCCACCAGAGATTGAAACACAGCCTTGACCCGCGCTTCCTCAACTTGCGACATGGAGTTGAGCAATATGAAGAAAGCCAGCAACAGGATCATGAGCGCCGTATAAAGCACTACAATGCCCGGAGATTCCTGTTCTTCTTTTTGGCGTCGAGGCAAATGAACCTCTCCCTACTTGAATACCGATACCCGCATGCCCGGGGGCAGGAAGCTGTGAAGCTTCTGCTCGATCACCCTCGGGTTATCGCCGCGGGCTATGCTAAGGATGCCGTTGAGCATGATCTCTTTTATCATCACCTCTTCCTGGGAGCGGTTTTTGAGCTTTCCGCTCATGGGCAAAAACAGCATGTTGGCCAAAACCGCGCCGTAAAATGTGGTGATAATGGCCACGGCCATAGACGGCCCGATGGAGGAAGGATCGCTGAGGTTGGCCAGCATCTGCACCAGTCCAATGAGAGTGCCGATCATGCCCAGGGCGGGAGCAAAGGTGCCCATGGTCAAAAAGATTTCCGCCCCCAGGCGGTGGCGCTCGGCCACATAGTCGATTTCCGTTTCCAATATCTCCTTGATATTGTTTGGTTCCAGCCCGTCGATGGTAAGTTGAAGCCCCTTGGAGAGAAAGGGATCGTCTACTTCCTTCATGCTGCCTTCCAAAGCCAGGATTCCCTCGCGGCGGGCCTTGGTGGCGAACTCCACGAACTGGGCGATGATTTGGGGCACCCCCACCAGCTTTTGGAAGAACACGTGCTTTACGATGCCGACCAGCTTCAATACATCGCGTAGAGGATAGTTGATCAAAGTGACGCCAATGGTCCCACCCACCACAATCAGTATGCTGGGGATGTCTATGAACATCAGGATGCTGCCGCCCAAGGTCATGGCGATCAGCACCAGGGTGAATGCACTGACGATTCCAACTACAGTGGCCAGATCCATATGCCGCTCCTTGGCAGGAACCAGAAATCTCTCGAACAATAGGCAAGGCGCGTGCCAGATGGCTCGCAAAGCTGCTGAAATAAATTATTACTAAATTTCGGCCTCTTACGCAATAAAAGCCGGACGAAATGCTGAAAAACCTGTGGTCAAATATTTGACACCCCGGCTTCCGGAGGCGAAGTCGGGGTGTTTCTACCGGATTATAGGCGGCTAGCGCTTGAGCTGGATCAACTCGGCCAGCATCTGGTCGGTGGTGCTGATGGTCTTGGAGTTGGCCTGGAAGGCGCGCTGGTAGTTGATCAT
Source organism: uncultured Desulfarculaceae bacterium (assembly GCA_964507555.1). Taxonomy (GTDB): domain Bacteria; phylum Desulfobacterota; class Desulfarculia; order Desulfarculales; family Desulfarculaceae; genus Desulfocarbo. The sequence goes on along the minus strand of CAZDRW010000186.1, from coordinate 2,240 downwards.
CTTGACGAACTCGTTGGCCAAGTCCACGTTGGACTGCTCCAAAGCCCCGGACTCGACCTTGCCCAAACCGGCCTGCCCGGGCCGGTTGGTCACCGGTTCGCCGGAGTTCAGGGTCTGCACCCAGAGGTTGTCGCCCTGACGCTCCAAGGCGGACGGGTTGGCGAAGTTGACCAGCGTCACCGCGCCCAGGGTGCGCAAGGTGCCGTTGCTGAACTGTCCGGTGATGGTGCCGTCCTTGGCAATGTCCAAGGATTGCAGGGTGCCGCGAAAGGTGCCGTCCTGGTAAAGGTAGAAGGTCTCCGAGGCGCCGGCCGACTGGGTACTGTTGGAGGTGGAGGTAGGCGTGAAGTCAAAGGTGATGGTCTGGGGCTCGGTGGAGCCATAGTCCGTGGCGCCGGCAATGAGAGATTCCCAGCCAAAGGTGATTCCGCGTTCGCCGTTGGTTTCGGTGCCAGTTGCCGCGTGGCCGTTGTTGGCATAGGTGTCTTGGGTCCAGGTGTCGAAGTTGAGGCTCAAACTGTCGCCCAGGGTGTTGGAGGTGGCCATCTGTATGCCCGCGTCCGCGTAGGCGGTGGAGGAGGGCGGGACCCGGCGGGCCAGCTGCAGGGTGTAGCCGCCGCTGCCGTTATCGGTCACGTTGGCCAGGATGTCCGAGCCGGTGGCGCCGCCGGTGCCGGTGCCGTCCATGCCACCGTCAAACCCGCTGCCACTAAAACGCAGGTCGCCGTCCTCGGTAGTTGCGCTGATGGTCAGGCTGTTACCAGCCTTGCCGTCAACCGTTGCGCCAGTGGCTGTAATCAATAGTGATCCGTTGGCATCACCTGCCAAGGTGGTACCAGAAAGGGTGACCGTAACGTCAGGAATAGCGGCCTGAATAGCGGCCTGCACTTGGCCCATGTTCCAGCCGGCGTTTATAGTTACGGGGGCGTATCCGCTTATTGTTATGTCGCGGTTACCGCCCCATCCTGCTGGGTTGATCCACATGGCCACATTAGCGTTCTTGCCGTTATCAATGGCGGTCTCCAGGTCCTGTATGGAATCGCCCTCCTGGGTAATGTCGGTGGCGGCGCCGGCCGGGGTGGCGGTCACGGCAAAGGGATTGGCGGCGTCGCCGTAAATGGTTACCGTGGCGCCGGTGGCCACCGCCCAATAGCCGCGGCCCTCCGCCTGCTGGTTGATGGCGTTGGCCAACTCATCAGCCGCGCCGGCCGCGGTGGCCTGGGTCAGGGTGATGGGGGTGGTGGTGCCCACGGTGATCACGTCGCCCACATGCGTGGCATTGACAAAAGTGATGTCCAGGGTGCTCTTGTAGATCTGCTGGCCGGTGGTGGTGGTGGTGTCCTCGGTTCCGGTGCTATCCACCGGAGTGTAGGTCATGGACTCGCCTATACGGTTGCTCACATAGGCCTGGGCCGGGCTGTAGGGAGCGGTGGTGTCGGTCACCGTGGCCGCGGCGGTAAAGCTATCCACCGCCGGGTCCAGCTCGGTGCTGGTGCCCACTAGGTGGCCGTCGGTGTCAAAGTGCATGAAAAAGGTGTTGGAATACTGATCCGTGGGGGCCGGTGTCGGCAGCACCCCGGAGGCGGTGTCATAGATGTTGGCCTGGGTAAAGGTACCGCCCGCGGTCTCGTACATGGAGACCTTCCAGATGCCGGTAATGGTGCCGGTGGTGGCGGGTTGGGCTCCGGTGTAGGTGCTGGCGTCTATGCGCTGGAAGAGGGCGGCCAGATCGTGGGCCACGCCCAAGGAATCGTACACGCGCACCGTGGTCAAGTGATTGTAGGAGTCCTTATCCGTGGGGTCGATGGGCTGGCTCTGGTCGTGATAGTTGGTGTCCTCGGCGTCCAGGTTCACGCTTACGTCCACCTGTTCGGTGGCAATGGCGTCGGCCTGGGTGGAGATGATGCGGATATCCTCCACGATCTGCTCCAGAGCGCCGGTGGAGTCGACGTTCAGCCCCCGCAGCCTGAGCTGCGATGGATTCACCAGGTAGCCCTGTTTATCCATTATAAAGTTGCCGGCCCGGGTGTAATAAAGTCCCTGGCTTTCGCCTGTAACCGAGTCGGGGTTTGAAACTTGGAAAAAGCCGCGTCCGTTAATGGCCAGGTCGGTGGGAATGTCGGTGCTCTCGAATGAACCTTGGCTCATCAGGTTTTGCACGGTCAGCACCCGCGCGCCGGTGCCGACCTGCTGAACCACGTTGCCGCCTACGGTCAGCGAATGCACCATGATGTCGCCGA
>CAZDRW010000185.1:0-6863 GCA_964507555.1 uncultured Desulfarculaceae bacterium | reverse complement strand
CCTTGGGATAGACGCCGCCGCGCTGGATGCGGAACAAGCGCTCCTCGGTGTTGCGGATGAGGAGTTCCTTGGATCCGCCGCCGGCCGGGATCACGCCAACGCCGACCTCCACCAGGCCGATATAGGTCTCGGCCGCGGCCACCACCCGGTCGCCGTGCAGGCAGCACTCGCAGCCGCCGCCCAAGGCCATCTGGTGGGGCGCCACCACCACCGGCTTACCCAGGTACTTGAGCCGCATGTAGGAGTCCTGCAGCTTCTTGACCATGAACTCCAGCTCGTCCCATTCCTCTTCCTGGGCCGTAAACAGCACCAGCATCAAGTTGGCGCCAACGCTGAAGTTGCTGCCGTGGTTGGCGATGACCAAGCCCTCGAATTTGCCTTGTTCGATCATGTCGCAGGACTTATCCATCATGGAAATTATGTCCGCGCCCAAGGAGTTCATCTTGGTGTGGAATTCCAGGCAGATGACACCGTCGTCGAGATCAATGATGGAAGCGCCTTTGTTGCCAACCACCAGTTTGTTGCGATCCTTGAGCGCGGGCAAAAGTATGATCTGGGGCGAGATTTCGACTTCCTTGTAACCCCCCGCCGCCACGTCGTAGAAGTACTGGACGCCGTTTTCCATCTTATAAAAAGCGCCCACGCCGGCTTTAAGCATGTCCTCGACCCAAGCGGGCAGGGCGTAGCCGGCTTCCTTCATCTTGGCCGCGGATTTCTCCACGCCCAGCGCGTCCCAGGTCTCGAAGGGACCCAGCTTCCAGTTGTATCCCCACTTCATGGCGTTATCGATGTTCACCACGTCGTCGGATATCTCGGGGATGCGGTTGGCGGAATAAATCAGAATCTCGCTTAAAAGCTTGAAAACAAACTTACCGGCCTCGTCCTTGGCATAGTAGATGGATTTAAGCTTGCCCTTGGTGCCGGGCTGCTGGTTGGCCATCTCCAGGGAGGCGAACTTGGCCTTTTGCTTGGGGCGGTACTCCAGGGTCTTCCAGTCCAGGACCAGGAGATCCTTTTTGCCGCCTTCGCCTTTTACTTTCTTGTAGAAGCCGCCCTTGGTCTTGTTGCCCAGCCAGCGGTTTTCCACCATCTTCATGGTCCAGGCAGAAGGCTTGAACACCTCCAGGCGCTCGTCCTTGGGGCAGTTCTGCAAAACGTTGTCAGCCACATGGCCCATGATGTCCAGGCCCACCAAATCGGCCAGGCGGTAAGTTGCCATCTTGGGACGGCCGATCACGGTGCCGGTTAAAGCGTCCACCTGCTCCACCTGGAAGTCGAAGTCTTCCATGAGCTTGTTGGTGATGGCCCCGGAGAACACTCCGATGCGGTTGCCGATGAAGTTGGGGGTGTCCTTGGCAAAGACCACGCCCTTGCCCAGGCGCTTTTCAGCGAAAAGAGCCATCTCGGCGATGTTCTCGGGCTTGGTCTTGGGGCCTGGGATGATCTCGAAGAGCTTCATGTAACGCGGCGGGTTGAAGAAGTGGGTGCCGAAGAAGCGGCCCTGGAAATCGTCGGAGAGGTGCCCGCTCATGGCGGCCACGCTGATACCGCTGGTGTTGGTGGTGATAAGCGCGTCGGCCTTAGCCACCTTCTCCAGCTTGGCAAGGAGGTCCTTTTTGATGTCCAGGATCTCGACCACCACCTCCACGATCCAGTCACAGTCGCTAAGCAGCTTGAGATCGTCTTCCAGGTTGCCGTTGGTGATGAGCTGGGCGTCGTCGGGAATGTAGTAAGAAGCGGGGCGGGACTTGAGCGCACCTTGCAAGCCGTTGGCCGCAAAAAGGTTGCGGAACTGCTTGGAATCCTCTTTCATGCCTTTTTTGGCCAGGTCGTCGGGCATCTTGGGAGGAACAATGTCCAAGAGCACGGTCTCAAGACCAACGTTGGCCATATGGGCGGCGATGGTGGCGCCCATGACGCCCGCGCCGATGACGCCCACTTTCTTGATCTGGTGGGACATATTTAAAACCTCCTTAAAGGTCCGGCTGACCGGGGTCGGGCTGGCAAGTTTTAACTATGGGCGGCCGCATGTATGAATGAGTTGTCATTCATTTAGCCTGTAAATGCGTCCTCTCCCGGCGGTCTGCGAATTATGAATGAATTATCATTCAGTAATGCGAAGGTAACATGAGCCCAAAGAGGTGTCAACATTTTTTTGGCGAATAATCCAGGCTTTTTATTGGCAGGCGAAAGCATAAAGATTTGCTTGCATTACCACTAAATATGGTGCAATATGGCCCGAAGTGGCGCTACCACTGGTGGCCGCAGCCGTAGTGGGGAACGGGGGGGCGGCAAGCGGTGCGCAGGGGAAAGGGCCGAGGAGTAAAAGTGGCGAGGCTGCCTTTCCGCAGGGGGCGGAAGGCGAGACATGGCGCGCAGGCCGGCGCCGCGTTGAAGGTCCTGGAGAGGCCGGGACGCGGCTGCCGGCGTGCGCCTGCCTGCGGCTCCCCAAGGGGCAAGCCGTACCGGCGTTACTATTGAGGGACGATGCGGTATGATACCCGCATTCCTTGCCCAGGACCGGAAAGCGGGGAACCGCTAAGTTAGCGTACAGCTGGCCGGCGTGATCCACGGATTTAGAAAAATGGTTGTATATAAAGGCCAATTCTGCTACTTACCAAAAGTGGGGCCTTGCATGAACGCACTTTTCCCACCCATAAAGTCACGGGGGCCGCGCATTCTCCGCGGCATCGCGCCAGTCGCCGGGCTGGGGTTTTGGCTCCTGCTCTGCCTGATAATGCTCTGTCCCAGACCCGCCGCCGCCCAAGCCCCATCCAATGAAGTCCTAAACTACTGTTATCAAGGCAAGGTCTCCGAAACCCGGCTGGTGGTGGTCAACAAGTCCATGCAGCGCATCATGGTTTTCCGCTACATGGGCAAACTGATGCTGGAATACGAGTTCCCGGCCGCCACCGGCGCCAACGACGGCGCTAAAATCGAACAGGGCGACGAGCGCACGCCGGTGGGGATATACTTCACCACCCACCGTTATCAGGACCGCAAAATCACCATCTTCGGCGACCGGGCCATTCATTTGAACTATCCCAACCCGGTGGATCAGCTGGCAGGCCGCAAGGGCAACGGCATCTACATCCACGGCACCAACCAGGACCTGCGCAAGCGCTCATCCAACGGCTGCATAACCTTGCGCAACCAGGATCTGGCCATTATCGAGCCCATGATCACCGAGCAACTCACTCCAGTGATCGTGGTGGAAAACCTGGAGCTTGCGCCCTTGGCCATGCGCGATCAGGCCTGCGATCAGCTGCGCAAGCTGGAAGGCGCTCTGGCGCGTAGCCGGGCGCCGCGGCTAGAGCCCGCCCTGGCCCTGGCCGGTAACGGCCATGAGCACCAGCAGATTCTGGCCAAGCTGGCCCCCAAGCTGGCCTCCCTGGACACGGCTGAAGCCCAATCGGTCAAGGCCGAGAACAAAGGCCTCATCCTCCTGGGCCTGGGACAGCAGTGGGTGCTGGTGGCCGATCAGGTTTTGCAGGGCCCCAAGCGCCACTCGGTCAGCGTGACCAGGCGCTTCTACCTCACCGGGCCCGAGGCGCCCCAGGCTAAGCTGATACGCGGCGATTGGGTGGTGCCCAATCTGGATTCGGCCAAGATGCTGGCCTCCTGGGCGCCCAAGGTCAAGGCGCCCGAGCCCAGCGCGCCCCCGGTACCGGCCGCGACGGCGTCCGCCGCCAGCTCCGAAGGTCAGCTCCAGCGCACCATCAAGCAGTGGATGGCCGCCTGGCAGGCTAAAAATCTCAAAACCTACATGACCTATTACGCCGCCGGCTTCAGGGGCGACGGCAAGAACCGCACCCAATGGCGCCAGCGCAAGGCCTATTTGAACAAGGTATACAAGAAGATCCAGGTGCGGGCCGCCAATCTTAGAATCAAGGTAAAGGGAAACCGGGCCGAGGTGAGCTTTGTGCAGCATTACAGCTCGGACTGGCACAAGGACGTGGGCAAGAAGACCATGGTCTGGCAGCTTCATAAGGGACGTTGGCAAATCGTGCGAGAAGACTGGAACAGCATGCCTGGCCGCGCCAATGGCGCCAATAACCATGGCAGCCGGTCCAGCTAGGAGGTCATGTGGGCGAAGGTGGCTTTGATGTCGTATTGGTGCGCAAGACAGGACCGGTGCAAACCATGAAATTCCGCAGCTGGTGGGTGCATTTACTTTTGTTCGTCATGCTGATCATGGTGGCTGGCCTGGGAGCGGGAGCCTACCTGCTCTACGTGCAGCAAAAAGCCTTGATCGACATGTCGGAAGACACCCGCCTCCTGATGCTCCGGGCCGAGCGCCTGGAATCCCTGGTCCAGGAACAGGAGACCCGCGCGCTTCTGGCTCAGCAGGCCGATGATGAGCGCAAGGAAGCCGAGGCCGCGGCCAGGGCCAAGGTCGCGCCCAAGGAAGCGGCGGCGGCGGCGGAAAAAGCCAAGGCCGCCGCGGCCAAGGCCGAAAAGACCGTACTGCCTCCCGAGCCCAAGACTTCCGAGCACATGGTCATCGCCAACGTGGACGTCAAATCCCGCGGCGGCGAGGTGAGCGTGGTGTTCGACGTGACCAACCAGCACGATCCCGCGGATCCGGCCATGGGCTACGTAACCGTGGTGGCCAGGGCCCACCGGGCCGGCAAGCCCTGGATAGAGGCTTGGCCGCCCATGCGGCTCTCCCCCTTGGGTCGGCCCCTCAACTATCGCCGGGGCACGCCGTTTTCCGTGCAGCGCTACCGCCGCCTGAAAGCCAGCTTCGCCGCCGGCGACAAGAAATTCGAGCGCATAGAGTTTTTGATCTATTCCCGCGAGGGGCGGCTGATCCTGGTGCACGACGTCAGCTTGCCCCCCAAGGAGGGAAACACCTCATCTCTTGAAACGCCTGGCTCGCAGGGAGGCAAAGGGTGATATCCCCCAGAGCCCTGGCCGCACTTTTACTCATTGCCGTTTGCACGGTCTGCCTGCCCGCGGCCTGGGCCGGGGATCATAAGCCTACCCAGCGCCCGGTCCGCAAGAATGTGGTGTATTTCGCCAACACCCCCGACGAGCTGAACGTATACCGCGTCTACGGCGCTCGCGACGGCAAGACCCTCATGATAATAGGCGGCATCCAGGGCGACGAGCCGGGCGGGTTTCTTTCCGCCGATCTTTACGCCGACATCTCCTTGGCCGAGGGCAACATCATCGTGGTGCCCCGGGCCAACTTCTATTCCATCATCTTGAACAACCGCGGGCCTGACGGCGACATGAACCGGCAGTTCGGCGATCCGGTCACCGCCCGGCGCCAAGAGAAGATCGTGGCTATCTTGAAAAAGCTGATCGCCGAGAGCGACCTCCTCTTGAACCTGCACGACGGCAGCGGGTTTTTCCGTCCCCGCTGGGAAGGACCCATGGCCAATCCCAAACGCTACGGCCAGTCGCTCATCGCCGACGCCGCCGTCTACAATACCGATGACGGCAAGACCATCGATTTGCAGGGCATCGCCCAAAGGGTGCTGGCCAGGGTCAACCCCCAAATCGAAAACAACCGATACCATCTGCTTTTCAATAACCACCGCACGGCCGAGAAAGACTCGGTGCACAAGGAGCAGCGCCGCAGCGCCACCTATTATGCGCTCACCCAATGCCATATTCCGGCCTATGGAGTGGAAACCAGCAAGTCCTTACCCAGCACGGAACTGAAGATCAAGCACCACGCGCTGGTGATCAACGAATTCATGCAGGAACTGGGCATCAAGGTTGAGAATCCCGGCTCCCGCCTGGAGCCGCCCGAACTGCGCTATCTGGTGGTGAGCGTCAACGACGACCTGCCTTTGGTGGTGGCCAAGGACGGGGTACTCACCGTGCGCGCGGGCGACAAGGTCAATATCCTGCACGTGGAGGCCAACTACGAGCGGGGGCTCACCTGCGACATAAAGGGCCACGGCTCGGTCAATGATCTACGTCATAACTTCGTCATCAACGAGCCCACCAGCGTGGTGGCCCGCAAGGACCACCTGCAGATAGGCAAGATTTCCATCCAGGTGGCCGAAGGTTCCAAACCCTTCACCACGGTGCGCTCGCCCATCCTATATTTCCTCCTAGAGATAGAAGGGCAGCGCCGGGTGCTGGCCGATGGAGAGACCCTCCGGGTAGTGCGCGGGGATAAACTGACCCTGGTGGACCTTTTATCCAACCTGCCCACCCAGCGCGACCTGCAAGTCAACTTCAAGGGATACGTTCCGCCGGGGCGCAGGGGCAACCTGGGCGAGGACCGGGGCTATGCCATTAACACCGCCAGCGATTTGATGGCACGCTACGGTCAATGCTCGGGCCAGAGGAAAAAGGGGGTGGAGTGCTACCAGGTGGTGGCCAGCCAGGCCGGCAAGGAACTGGGCTCCATCAAGGTGGAGGTGGCCCCCGCCATGCTGGATTACATGGTGCTCAGGCGCCAGGGTGGGTCCAAAATGGTTTATCACAATGGCGAGACCGTAAAGACCGCGCCCGGCGAAAGTCTGGAAGTGGTTGATTTTAAAACTAATGTATGGTCAGGTAACGGTTTGGCCGTCGCCCTGGACGGCAAAGGCCGGCGGGTGCCGGTTACAAATCGCCTTATAGAAATGAGCAGCGAATCGGTGCGCGGTTTGACCAAGAAAGGCTCCGGCGGCCTGCGCCTGGTGGTGCTCCGGGCCGACCAAGCCATTGGCCACGTGCGGCTTAAGATCGGAGGGCCCGGCAATTGAGCGAAAATAATCTCACCGTCTTGGCCAGCGGCACTTTTGTGCGCGGTGATCTTTTTTCCGAAGATGTCCTGGTTATCGAGGGCGGAGTCGAAGGCAACATCGTGGGCGCGCGGGTGATCGTTAAAGCCCGCGGCTGGGTGCACGGCGATC
>CAZDRW010000184.1:0-6884 GCA_964507555.1 uncultured Desulfarculaceae bacterium | reverse complement strand
CTTTTTGGTAGGGCCGGTCAGTGGTGATGGCGTCGTAAACGTCGGCCACACTTATGATGCGGGCCCCCAGAGGGATTGCATCGCCTTTCAGGCCAAAGGGGTAGCCCTTACCATCGGGCCGCTCATGGTGGTAGAGCACGTACTCCCGCACCGGACCGAGAAAATCCAGGCTCTGCACAATCGCCGCCCCGCGCTCGGGATGGGTGCGGATCTCGCTTAAGTGCTCGGGGCTGGGCACGGTGTCCTCGTTTTGGAATATTTGGTCGGAAAAGCAGATCTTGCCCACGTCGTGCAGGATGCCGGCAATGCGCACTTGTTCCTGTTGGTTCTGGTCAAGGCCGATTTTTTGGGCCAGGTTGGCGGCCAGGTTTCCCACCCGCTCGCCATGGCCTTGGGTGTAGTCGTCGCGGGCGCCCAGGGCTTTAGCCATGGCTTCCACCGTGGCTATGGCATGGCTTTTCAAATCCCGGTTCAAGGCGCGCAGCTCATGGGTCAGGCTCTCCAAACGGAACTCGCGGGCCTCCACCTTGACCATCATCATGGCCATGGCCTCGGCGATGTGCCGCAGCTCCTCGGGCTGCTCGGGCTTGGTGAGCTCCATTATGTCGTCGGAGTAGTTGCCCTGGGAGATGTCCTGGATGATTGCGATGAGCCTAGCAAGGCCCGGCATGGCAGACATGGTTTTATGCTTCCTTAGCCCAGGTAAAACAAGGGCCAGACGCTACTGTACGTGGGCTGCGCGGTTGCGCGCCATTTGTCCTGCCAAAAGCAGGGCGGCCTTCATGGAGTCCAGCTTGGCCAGGCCTTTACCGGCGATGTCATAGGCGGTGCCGTGGTCCGGACTGGTGCGGATAACCGGCAGCCCCAGGGTGACGTTGACCCCGTCATCGAAATGCCGGAGCTTGAAGGGTATGAGACCTTGATCGTGGTACATGCACAGCACCACATCGAACTCTCCCCGCATGGCCCGCCAGAAAACCGTGTCCGGCGGGTGGGGGCCGCTGGCCTGCACGCCCCTGGCTTTCAGCTCGGCCACCGCCGGAGCGATGATGCGCCCTTCTTCGTCGCCGAACAGGCCATCCTCGCCAGCGTGGGGATTCAAGGCGGCCACCGCCACCCGGGGCTGGTCGTGCCCGAAGAAGCGGCGCAAGCCTTCATCGCTGATCAGGCCCACCTGGACAATGCCCTCGGTGGTCAAAAGATCCGGAACCTGACGGATCGCCTTGTGCACCGTGGCCAGCACCACCTTGAGGCGGGATCCAGCCATCATCATCACCGGCAGGGCGGTGTTGGTCAGCTGGGCGAGAAGGGTGGTGTGGCCTGTGGCGCTATAACCCGCGGCATGCAGGGCGGCCTTGCTGATGGGGCCGGTGACCATGGCCTCAACCTCGCCGGCCAGGCACATGGCCAGAGCTTTTTCGATGAAGGCCCCGGCTTGACGTCCCCCGGCCGCGCTGGGCTGGCCTGGCTTAATTTCGGCGCCCTCGCTGCATTTAACTATCTCGACTTGCGGCGTGTCCAATCCGCAGGCCAAGGCGCCGGCCGATAAAAGCATGGAGCGGCCCACCACGATGGGCTCCACCGCCGCCATAATCTCCGGGTCGTGGCATACGCGCGCCACCAGCTCCGGCCCCACCCCCGCCGGGTCGCCCAAGGTTACGGCCACTTTGGGTCTTACAAAATGCATCAAGGCTCCTTTATGGCTACGGACTTGCCTAGGCGGCGCGGTCCCCCTTGATCCGGCCTAGCCGAAGAACAGGCACTTTTTGCGCGCGAGACAGGCGAGGTGAGGTTTAAGGCGGCCACCAAGTGCCTCGAACCTAGGCAGGCTGCGCATTGGTTATTTATTACATTTATGTCGGGCCTCAGTCAATGGAAGCCCTCTTAGACAGGCGATACAGCGAAAGCCAAGAGGCGGGTATTATTGCAAAGAAAACCTTGTGACGCTTGCCATGACAAACGGCGCGCGCCTGTTTCCGGAGCGCCTATCTGCCGGCCGCCTTGAGCCACAGGGCCGCCACCCAACCCCACACAGCGTTGAAAAAAACCACAAACAAAGGAGTGAGCAAACCCAATTCCAGGCCCATTTGGCCCTTGCCCGCCTTCATGGGAAACACCACCCAGAGCTGGACCAAGGTGGGTCCCAAACTCCAGATAAGCCCCCGCCAGAATATCGAGCGCTTGAACAGGGGGACCAAAAAAATGAATCCCCAGATGCCGCCCCATACCATGCGCTGGTACAGCATGGCCGGGGCAAGTGTTGGCGCGATGGCCACGCCCAGAGCCGTGGTAAGACCCCAAGCGCCGAAGATCCATACCACCAGTCCATTGACCAGTCCACCCAGACTGCCGGCGGCAAAAGCGTTGCCCAGACGATCGGCCGCATTAGCCATTTAAGTCCCTCCTCGAGAAAAAAATTGACTAAGAGGTCCTACAAAAACCTTAGCACAGCATGGTGGGGCTGGTAAGAGGCGTGAGAAGGTGGACTGCATCGCTCCCTGTAGATAATCTATATTAGACAAGGGAACCCCTTAGAAACCTTTTCCCGGAGACGACCATGCTGAAGCCCGGAGACAAGCTGCCCAAAATAGAGTTGCCCGACCAGGAAGGCGTAAAGCGCAAGTTGAAAGACCTGGCCGGCCCCCAGGGACTGATCATTTTTGTCTACTCCCGGGACAACACCAGCGGCTGCAGCGCCGAGGCGGCGGAGTTTCAAGAGCGCTTGGCCGCTTTCAAGAAAAAGGGTTTCGGAGTTGCCGGGCTCAGCAAGGATAGCGTTGCCAGCCACGCCAAGTTCGCGGCCAAGCTGGGCCTTGGTTATCCTTTGCTGGCCGATGACGATAAAAGGCTGATGCAGGAGCTGGGCGCTTGGGGGGAGAAGAAGCTCTACGGCAAGCTGAGCCTGGGCGCCATCAGGTCCAGCTTTGCGAGCGATGCCAAGGGCAAACTGATAAGGGTCTATCCCAAGGTGAAAGCCAAGGGGCACGCCCAAGAGGTGCTTGAGGATCTGGGCTAATTCTCAGATCCAGCTGATTCCGCGGGCCTGCAGCCAAGGCAAGAGGCAAGCCTCCAAGTCAATGCAGGCCAGGAGTTCGCGCCCCACTTGCTGGCGGAGAGCCATGAGCTCGTCTGCGGCAAGGCGCTCCTGGATGTCCGGGCAAAAAAAGTTCAGGCAGATGGATTCCTTGGCCAGGAGCTTGCAACCGGTGGGGCTGTTGAACCAGCAATCGTCCACTAGCTCGGGACGCTCCGGCACCTTAACCCCCAATAGCAGGTTGATCAGAAGCAGACGCAGGTCATACCAGCCTTGGGCCCCGTCAAAACAGCAAGGCCCCTGGTCCCGGTCGCAGCAGGACGCGCAATCGGCCGCCACATCCAAATCCGCAAAAAGCTGGTTGGTGGCGTGGAGCTGCTCCTTGAACTTGGCCAAAAGGCCGGCCAATTCCGGATGGGCCCAAATCTCCCCGCCCAGAAGCCCATAAACTTCCTTGGCCTTGGAAACATGCGCGCTGATGTCCCGTTTGTTCGCCATAGGCCCTTTCCGTGCGGTCCTCGCCGGGCCCTGGTTTTACCGGGGCCGGCGGGGAAGCGGTTGCAGAGTGGCTTAGTATACTCCCCGACCCTGACAGGGGCCAGTGGCCGGGGAGCGGGTGATGCCGTACTGCCAACCGCCTGGCCCGATGGTTTGCCGGAGGGGTAAATTACTTGTGAACTAGGATTAGATTCGAGGGCCTGGCCGGGTTTTGACTATGCTATAAAATTGCTATCACCGCTAAAGGAGGTTGCTCCATGAAACGGAAACCATTGGCCGTGTTTGCGGCGCTTATTTGTCTGCTGGCGTTTAGCGTGACGGCTTGGGCTGAAGAGGGTGCGTTCAAATATCCGCAGACCAAGGAGCTGAAGGCCCTGGTTGACCAGGCGGCCGGGTTGGTGAGCCAAAAAGGCGAGACCGCTTTCAGCCAGTTCAATAAAAAGGGTTCCCCCTGGCGGCAAGGCGAGCGCTATGTTTTCGTCCTTACCACTGATGGGGTGGTGGTGTGCGATCCCGCGCGGCCGGAGGCGGTGGGCAAAAGCCAAATGCATCTCAAGGATGCCTGGGGCAAAGAGATATTCAAGCGTTTCATCAGCGAGGTGACCCGGGTGCCGGAAAGGCCTTATGGCTGGACCCATTACCTCTGGCCCAAGCCCGGTGAAAAAAAGCCTTCCTGGAAAACCACCTATTTGCGTTTGGCGGTTGCGCCCTCGGGCAAGAAGTATGTGGTGGGCAGCGGCCTCTATGACATGAAAATGGAGCCGGCCTTTGCCAAGGACGAGGTGGAGGAGGCCGTGCATTTGATCAAGCAAAAGGGCAAGGCGGCTTTCGCGGCGCTGCGGGATAAGTCAAGCGAGTTCATTTTCCAAGACACTTATGTGTGGGTGACCAGCGCCAAAGGCGTGGAACTGGTCAACCCCGCCTTTCCCAAGCTGGAAGGCCGCAACCTGTGGGACAAGAAGGACGGCAAGGGACGCTACACCCTGCGCGAGGAAGTCGCGCTGGTCAAAAGCAAGGGCGAGGGATGGATCGAAGGCCAGTGGGCCAAGGCCGGCCAGAGCAAACTCAACAATACGCTTAGCTTTATAAAGGGCGTCCGGGTGGAGGGTGAACTTTTGATCGTGGGCTGCTCGGTGTATCTGGATTAGGGTGTTTCGCTAAAAAAAGGCGGCCTCTCGCGGGGCCGCCTTTTTTTATTTAGCCTGGGAATTATTGGCAGGCCTTGGCCGCGCTGCGGCAGGCGTTCTCGCAGATGCCCCGGCTGTCCGCGCTCTGGATGTCGGCGCAGCCGGCCATGCACACGAAATAGGATTTGCGGCAGCGCGGGGAAATATCTTCCGGCTGGCCGCTGGCGGTTTCTTCTCTTTCGGCTGACGAGTTCTCACGGGGGTTTTCTTCCTGAGAGCGCTCCTGGCTGCTGGCTTCATCCTGGTTGCGCTCGCGGTCTTGGCTGTCTTGCGAAGCCCTATCCTGGGAATCTTCGCCAAAGGGCTGGCGCTCTTCATCTTGGCGCGACTCGCTCTCTTGGGCGCTAGCGCCGGATGAGCGCTGCATCTCTTCATAACCCAGCACCGAGGACAAGCTGGGGCCGGGGCCTTTCTGCTGCTCCTTTTGCCGGGCGCCGTTCAGCCAGTTTTGATATTGCCGGTTGTTGGGCGCCAGCTCCACGGCCCGCTCCATGTCGATCACCGCCTGGCCGTTAAGTCCGGCTTGATAGCAGGCCCAGGCCCGGCCGGTATGGTATTTGGCCAGGAGCGCGGGTTGGTCCGGCGCCAGCTTGAGCGCCTTGCTCACCGACTTGATGGCGTCGTTGTAGTTCTTGGACTTATACTGCGCCTCGGCCAGGCGGTACCAGGCCTGGTGGCTGTCCGGATTTTGGCTGACGGCTTCCTGGTATTTCTGGGTGGCCAAGAGCGAGTTGCCGGCTTTCAGCGCGTCGGCGCCCAATTTCAGCAGTTGCGGCAGATTGGTTTCGGCCCAGGCCGGCAGAGGAGCCAGCAAGAGGCTGGCCGCTAGTATGAATGCTTGCCAGGGCATAAAGTGCTGCATTCGCTCCTCCTGTTCCTGCTTTAATTAACAAAAACCCGACGCAATTCCCCTCATTTTAATGAGGGGATGTAGCGCCGACAGCTTTTCTTCCCAACCCTTGTCCTTCAATATACTGCCTCAGAATGCTAATAGGCGCACCCCCAACTGATCCAGCAAAATATGATCTTGTCCACAATGCGCCTTTGCTTTTTCTCACAGACCAAAACTCACTGATTTCAGAAAATTCCCGTTTCATGACGTAACTCGAAATTCCTTTCAATGCTTTCACCAAAACAGACAACTGCACTTTAGGTGGATAAAAAACCAGTAAGTGCACGTGGTTGCTTTCACCGTTGAATTCGGATAGTTTGCAACCATTATTTTCGCATATCTCTGCGAATATTTCATTCAACCTGGCCAAATGTTTTGGGGAAAACACCCTTCCTCTCCGCTTTGAAACGAATACCAGGTGCGCGTTTAGCGAATAAACAACGTGACTGCCCCTGCCTATTTCCACTTGAATACACTCCTTTGTTCGGCTAATATTTGTTACTATACAATTGGCTAGTCCCAAGGAGACCCCCACCCCATGCTCCAGGCAACCAGGATCCGCATCTATCCAAACGAAGACCAGAAGGCCAAGCTGGATATCCAATTCGGCTGCGCCCGAGGGGTGTGGAATAAAGCTCTGGACATGAGGAAGGCTGCCTACAAAGAGGATGGGTCCTTCATCAAAAGGACAGTCCTTCAGGTGTGGATCAAGGAAGCCAAGAAGCAGCCGGCAACCCAATGGCTGAAGGAAGCTGATTCCCAGGTGCTCCAATACAGCCTCTGGAATCTGGACCGGGCATATGACAACTTCTTCAAGAAAAGGGCTGGCTTCCCAAAATTCAAGTCCAAGAAATCGCCCTGGCAATCCATCCAGTACCCGCAGCGGGTCAAGTTGGACGGCAACAGGATTTACCTGCCCAAAGTTGGCTGGGTCAGGGCCGTCATTCATCGGGAGATCGAGGGCAAGATAAAGACGGTCACAGTAAAACGGGCGCCAACAGGGAAGTACTGCGCCTCGATCCTCACGGACAATGGCCAAGAGCCGCCAGAGCAGATCACCCACTTTGATCAAATCAAGGGTGTTGACCTGGGTATTGAAACCTATTTCGCCGACTCGGATGGCCACATGGTCGCCAACCCCAGATTCATCAAGGCGGCCGAGGCCAACCTAAGGCGCAAGCAGCGTAAGCTTTCCAGGAAGACCAAGGGATCCAAGAACAGGAACAAAGCCAGGCTACTGGTAGCCAAGGCTCACGAGCGAGTAAAAAACGCC
>CAZDRW010000183.1:0-6887 GCA_964507555.1 uncultured Desulfarculaceae bacterium | reverse complement strand
ATATCCAGCCGGGCGTGGGACTTGGTGAAATCCAAGCCCTTGAAGCGGTTGGGCCGCTGGCCTTGGTGCACCTTGCGAGTGGCTGTGTTTCGGAAGGTTTTGATCATGGCCTTAAAGTATTACGTTATGCGATATACGTCAAGCATAAAACGCACCGCGTTAAACTGTATTCTACTAGGTCAGGACAGGCCTTGATGTTTGAGGAGGGGGCATGATTACCGCTTTGCTTTGCGCAGGAGGAGCTTTTAGGTGGGCTGGGCCAAGGACAACTTGAGCGCCGAGGAGCGGCGGGCGATCGCCGAGGAGCTGATCCGGCAGGGCGGCGGCAAGCTCACCCAACACGACGGCGGCCGCGGCGAGCTGGTGGCGCTTTGCCCGCTGCACCAAGAGAGCAACCCCAGCTTTTCCTATTCCTACACCAAGGACGTTTATAACTGCTCCTCCGGCTGTGGCGGCGGGGATCTGGCTAAGCTTTGGGCCGAAGTTAACGGCATGGACAACAAGGCCGGGTTCAAGGCCTTCAAGCAAAAGTATGGACCCCAGGGCCAGGCGGGTGGAGATCGCCGCGCCAGGGACGCCAAGGGCGGCGCAGGTGCCAAAAAAAAGGCCGACCAGGCCCCGGCCAAGGTGATCCCGGAGGAAGCCTGGGAGGCGCTGGAGCTACTGCCCGGGGAGTGGGTGGACAAGCTGATAGCCAAACGGGCCTGGACCCGCCAGGGCATAGAAAAGGCCGGACTTAGGCTCTGGCGGGCGCCGGAAGGCGAGGCCCGCCGGGCGGCCCTTGAAGAGGGCATCTACGCGGGCCGGCCCGGTGATCGCCGCATCGCCATCCCGGTGCGCGATGAAAAGGGCCGCCTGGTCAACATCCGGCTGTACCTGCCCGGCGCCGAGGCCTACAAGGTGGTGAGCTGGGGCAAGGGTTACGGCAAGACAAGGCTATGGCCGGGGGAGGGGAATAAATGACTCTTTATATATGCAACGCAATCCATCAATGCCGGGGTGCCAGCAAAGCCTATTGTCAACACGCAAAACCTCACGAGCCCCACGGCGCCGGTTGCGAGTCTGGCCCATTTTTTACGTGTTCAGACAGCGGACTTGTCAGCAGGTGCGTGCCGATCGAGGACGGCAAATACAAAATTTCGGTTAGAGGCCAATGCTCTACCTGCGGGCAAGCCATATGGAGAGAAGAACTATTGTCGGTCCCATCAGCGCCAAAAGAAACCGCATGACCGACTCCCGTGTCATATGGCTCTGCGAGGGCGAGCCGGATGTGATCTGCGCGCTGTCGCAGGGCCTGGAGGTGGTGACCCAAACCGCCGGCGCCGGAACCTGGCGGCCCGAGCATAATAGCCGCTTCAAGGGCCGCCACGTGGCCATCGCCTACGACGCGGATCTGGCGGGCTGGAAGGGCGCGTTCAAGGTGGCGGGACAACTGGCCGGCGCGGCCGCCAGCGTACGGGTGATCCGCTGGCCGGATTTCATGCTGCCCCAGGACGCCCCAGAGGGCGACTACAGCGCCCGCTTGCCCGAGACCCACGGCCAGGACCTTACAGACTTTTTCGCGCGGCACGGCCGCAACGTGGACGAGCTGATGGACCTTTTGGCCGAGGCCCAGGAGGTCAAGGACCCCGCACCCCGCGCTGGTGATGCGCCGTCGGGGGGGGCCGGCCTGGAGCGCTTCAGATCCTGGAGCGATTTGGATCTCAAGGTGAACTTCCGGCCGCTTTTGATGGTGCGGGAGATCCTGGCCGAGCGCCAGATATGCACCGAGCGGGAGTCCGGCGTTACTTACCTTTATGACCAGGCCCAGGGCGTCTGGCAGCCCGCGCCGGCCGAGATCATCAAACGGCTGGTCATGGCCAAGATGGGGGTGGCGGCCAGCCGCAACCGGGTGGGCGAGGCGGCCGACATGATCCAGACGCTCTCCATGCTGGACGAGGGTCAGGAGATGGACCGCGACGCCTATATGGTCAACCTGCTGAACGGCATGGCCGACCTGCGCACCTGGGAGCTAAAACCCCATGCGCCTGAGTGGCGCTCCACCCATCAGCACCCTTTCGCCTTCGACCCGGCCAAGCCCCAAGACTGCCCGCGCTTCAAGGCCGGGCTCTTCAAAACCATCCAGGTGGGCGAGGTGATCTACGAGGTGCAGGAATTCGTGGGCTATTGCCTCTTGCGGGCCTACCCGTTTCACAAGGCGCTGTTTCTTTTGGGCGGCGGCAATGACGGCAAGAGCAAGTTTTTGGAGGTGTTGCAGGAGCTGGTGGGGCAAAAGCGCTGCGCGGCCATCAATATGCGCGACCTGGAGGACCAGTTCCTGCGCGTGATGCTGCACCGGGCCTCGCTGAATGTTTTCACCGAGGCCTCGGCCGAGTTTTTCCATAATGACCACTTCAAGGCCTTGACCGGCGGCGACTGGATCACCGCGGCCTACAAGCACGAGCAGGGCTTTCGCTTCAAGAGCGCCTGCAAGCACGCGTTTTCCATGAACGCGCTACCCCGCATGGCTGATAAGAGTTTCGCCCTTTACCGGCGCATCCTGCCGGTGAAGTTCCGCCACCGTTTCGGGCCGGGCGATGAGGACCCCAACATCCTGGACAAGCTCCTCGTCGAGCTGCCCGGCATTTTCCAATGGGCGCTGGTGGGCCTGCGCCGGCTGCTGGACCGCGGCGGCTTCCAGGACTCGCCCACCACCAAGGCCGTGCTGGCCGAGTACCGCGACCTGAACAACGTGCTGCGCCTTTTCATTGACGAGGCCTGCCTCAAGGGCGAGGGCCACCAGGTGGGCAAGCAAGACCTTTACGACGCATACAAGACCTGGCACGAGGAGGCCGGGTTATCCAAACGCATGGACAAGCCCCGGTTTTTCCGGGAGCTGAAAGCCATGGACGAGCTTTCGATCACCGAGCGCCGCCTCACAATTGGTGACGGCCGCGCCCGGGTGATCGAGGGCCTGGCCCTTAGCAACGCATAGGAGACACCAGAGCCAATGAAACCCCGCACCCCCATCCTACCGCGCTTTTCGCGCCCCGCACCCCGCGCTGGCTTTGGCCGGCCAGGGTGTGCCTGGCCAGGCGCCGTCCAGGGTGGTCCAAGCAACACCTGGTTGCCTGGACGCGGTTTCGGCTTGTGTTTATGCGGCGTTACGGTGGGCTGTCCAGGTGTCCAAGTAAAGCTCAGGTTATCGCGCATGCGCGCGCGTGCGAGCCCTTGATCCCGTTTGTTCGTTTTTGCTGGGCTACTAAGTCTTGTTGTACCTGGACACCTGGACGCAACCAGTAAAAACAAATAGTTAGGGATGGCGTACCTGGACGCTTACCTGGACATCACTGGGCAGAAAGCAGTTAAGTAGCTGAATGCATGGCAAAACAACCTGGACACCCCAGCGAGAGATGGCCCGAGACATGGCGGCTGCATGCGGATCTGCCGCCGGCCGCGGCCGCGCTTTTAAAAGGCGCGGCTTTGGATATGTCGGAAGGCCCAGCGCGCCAGGCCATGGAAGACCTGGCCGGGCTGCTCATAGCGGAGCGGGCGTGGCTGGGCTTGTATGCGGAGGGTGGTGTGGTGAAGGCGCTTGTTGACGAAGCCAAGGCGGGCGAGCATATGGAGGCGGCGGAGCGCTTCGAGGCGCTGTGGGGGGCTTGTCAAGTGGAGGCGGAGGCCGCGCTGGCTGCGTTCCTGCCAAGCAAGGCGGGTTAATCCCGCGGGTCCTCCTGGGGATTATGGCCACTGCGGGGACTGCGACCCCCGATCGATGGCAACTTTTGAGCTGAAAATCGGGATGGAAAAATGGAAATTGACAGGAAAGGCGCAATGTTAGGACAACACGCCCAGGCATCTGAGCAGGCCGCAATTACTCCCGCCGCGGTGCTGGATGCTTTCAATCCCGCCTGGCTGGACGCCGACCAGATCCGCGACTGGCTTCTGCGCAGGCTCCACCCCCGCGGCCCGGCCTGCCCGGCCTGTGGCTGCCCGCCCATAGCAAAGGCCAAGCTTGCAGCTTTCTATGCGGGCCGCCGCCTGCAGTGCTCCCAGTGCGACCGCTGGTATTCCGCCACCAGCGGCACCCTCCTGGAGGGCGTCAAGATCACGCCCGCCCAGCTCGTGCTGCTGGCGCTCTGCCAGGCCCTGGATCTACCCATCCCTACCACGGCCGCCCTATGCGGCGTCCACGCAAACACCATCCGATTTTGGCGCAACCGCCTGGAGGCCTCCGCATGAGCGAGCCCACCCTGGCCAACCCCAAGGCGGTGCACGCCCACCTCACCGACCTGGGCTACAAGCGCGGCCAGAGCACCATTTACCAGGACGCCAAGGACGGCCTCTTGAAGCCCACCGGCCCGGACGGCGCCTACACCCTGGAGGACGTGGAGCGCTACATCAAGGCGGCCCGCATCAAAAAGCCCGGGGCGGTGGACACCAAAAGCGATGCCTATACCCAGCGCCGTCTCAAGGCCGAGGTGGAGGACCAGGAGGAGCGCGCCCGCATACGCCGCCTTAAGCGCCAGGAGCTGGAGGGCTCCCTAATCGACCGCGCCCAGGTGGAGTCCGACCTGGCCGACCGCGCCCGCCTCCTGCGCGCCGGCCTGCACAACTGGGCCCGCCGCGAGGTGGACGCCGTGATCGCCCTGGCCCAGGGAGATCCCGCCAAGGCGCCCGAGGTCCTGGCCGCCTGGGAGCAAGCCATCGACGACGAGCTGGACCGCTACGCCCGCGCCGGCCGCATCGACCTGGTGGAGCAGCCGCAATGAGTCAGGCCGCGCCCCTATTTTCCGTGCAGCTCACCCAGGGCGAGATCGACGCCTGGCGCAAGCGCGACCCGCTCACCGTTTCCCAGTGGGCCGAGGAGCACCGCGAGGTCACCGACGGACCGGAGAAAGGCCCCTGGCGCAACCGGCTCACGCCCTACCTGGTGGAGCCCATGGACGCCTGGGGCCTGCCCCACGTGCGCAAGGTGATCGTGGTGGGCACCGACCAGAGCGGCAAGACCCAGATCCTCTACAACTGCTGGGGCTACAGCCAGGACTACCTGCAGGCCTGGGCCATGATCGTCATGGCCGACGAGCAGACCGCGGGCAAGGTCTCCAGCGACCGCCTGCAGCCCATCATCCAAAAGTCGCCCGCCCTGGCCCGGCTCATGACCGCCAGCCCCCTGGACTTGAACAAGAACACCCTGCGCCTCAAGGGCTCCATCACCTACATGGCCTGGGCCACCAGCCCGGTGGCCATGGCCACTTTCCCCATCGAGGACGTGTTCGGCGACGAGGTGGACAAGTGGGCGAGCTGGAAGCCCAGCAGCCAATACGCCGACCCGGTAGCCCAGATGGAGGCCCGCACCACCACCTACCGCCACACCGGCAAGGTCCTGGCCGCCTCCACCTGCACCACCGACACCGGCCCCATCTGGCTGCAGCTCATGAAGTGCCAGGAGATCCGGGCCTACATGGCGCGCTGCCCGGACTGCGGCCAGCTCCAGATCATGCGCAGGGAGCAGGTCAAATGGCCCGCCGGCGCCGAGGCCGACCCGGACCGCATCTGGGCCGAGTCCCTGGCCTGGTACGAGTGCGAGCACTGCCAGAGCAAATGGAGCGAGGCCAAGTGCAGGCTGGCCACCCGCATGGGCGCCTACCGCCCCCATAGGTGGGACCCGGAGGCCCGCTGGTGGAAGCCGGCCAAGGCCAAGGAAAACCCCATCTCGGTGGGCTTCCATTTCAGCGCCTTCTATTCCCCCTTTGTGCCGCTGGGCAAGATCGCGGCCATGATCATCAAGGCGCAGAGCGACGAGGCCGCCAACCACGAGCTGCACAACGCTTTCCTGGCGCTTCCCTACCGCAACGAACGCGCCCCCCGGGTGGAGGACGAGATCCTGCTCCTGGTCAACCAGGACATGCCCGCCGGCCTGGTGCCCGCCGGCTCCCTGGCCCTGGTCGCCGTGGTGGACGTGCAGCACAACGGCTTTTACTTCACCATCCGCGCCTGGTATCCCGGCCTGGACTGGCAGCCCGGCCAGGACCTGGAGCCCCACCTGGTGCGCCACGGCTTTGTGCAAAGCTGGGCCGCCCTAAAGCGGGTGTTGTTCAAGGACCAATACCGCGACGCCCAGGGCCGGGCCTATGTGATCACCTTCGGCCTGGTGGACTCGGGCGACGGCACCAAGACCCGCGAGATCTACAACTGGTGCGCCAAGAACCCGCCCATGATGCCCAGCAAGGGCGGCAAGGCCAACCAGGCCCAGCCCTACCGGGTATCCAACATCGTCACCCATCCGGGCCTGCCCTTGTATGTGGTGAACAGCAACCACTATAAAAACATCCTGGCCGCCCGCCTCACCGTCGCGCCCTTTGACCCCGGCGCCTGGATGCTGCACAGCGACCTAAAGGACGACCAGCCCGGCGCCCTCAATGACTACGCCCGCCAGATGGTATCCGAGCGGCGAAACGACAAGGGCGTCTGGGAGCCGATCCCCCACCGGGCCAACCATTACCTGGACTGCGAGGTGGGCCACCTGGTGGCCTATGACATAGCGGGCATCGCCTATCTGGAGCCCGAGATCGAGGAACCGGAACAAGAACCACAACCCAAGACAGGGAGTTTTAGCAGATGGTAGCCAAGAACGAGGGAGTCAAGACAACGGCTAATGTATTGAAGGGCATGGATGCGATCGAGAGGTTTAGCGGCTTCAATAGGGTGATACTCATGCGCATGAAAAAGGAGTTTCCGGTCATGCCCATGAACAAGCGCGGCGGCATCTACATGGCCGATCCCGAACGCCTGAGCCGGTTTTTAAAAGACTATGCCGCGGGCGATACAGCGGGATACGGAGATTTAAATGCTGATGGGGAGGCCAAGGTTTCTAGCCATTAGCTCTTAAAGATAAAGCAAGTATG
>CAZDRW010000182.1:0-6895 GCA_964507555.1 uncultured Desulfarculaceae bacterium | reverse complement strand
AGGTGCCGGCCAGGACCAGCAGGGTCTTGGCATTTATATACATGGCCATGCTCCGCCCCTGATGCCGGCGATGGTTTACTTGGCTTCCGCCTCCAGCTTGACGCCCAGGGCGACTTTGTAGAACACGGTCAGCAAAAACGCGCCCAGGGCGTAGATGCCGATGGAGATCATGATCTCGATGCCGGTGGGGGCGTACTCGGTGATTTCATGCAAGGGGTTGGGTATGAAGCCGCCGGCCATCATGCCCAGGCCCTTGTCGATCCAGGTGCAGCCGAAGACCAAGACGCAGGCCACGGCCAGCGTCCCTTGCCGGGCTCGCCAGCGCGGCGTGAGCAGCATGACCACGGCGGCAAAACCCATGATGAGAGCGGCCCACATCCAGGGCAGCAGGCCGGCCTTGCCGTGCAGGCCCGCGTAGAGATAGGTGAAGTGGGTCATGTGGCTCGGGATCTGGCTGTAAAAGACGGTGAACACTTCCAGGAAGAAGAAGAACAGATGCAGGATGATGGCGTAGCATACGATCCTGGCCAGGCTCTCGATGGCCTTTTTCCCGGCGTCGAAGCCGGTGAGGCGCCTTATGGCCAAGGCCAAGAGAATCAGCACCGCCGGGCCGGCGGCAAAGGCCGAGGCCAGAAAGCGCGGCGCCATGATGGCGGTCAGCCAGAAGCCCCGGCCCGGCATGCCCGCATACAGAAACGCCGTGACCGTGTGGATGGAAACCGCCAGGGGGATGGAGAAATAGATGAGCGGCTTGACCCAGCCCGGCGGCGGAAGCTGTTTGCGCTCGGCCTGCAAAGTCACCCAGCCGATCAAGAGGTTCAGGATCATGTAGGCGCTGAGTACGTTCACGTCCCAGAACATCACCGAGTTGGGGGTGGGGTGCAGAAACACGTTCAGGACCCGCATCGGCTTGCCCAGGTCCACGGTTACGAAAAGCATGCACATGAGCACCGCGGTAACCGCCAGGAATTCGCCCAGGATGGTGATGCGGCCGAAGTCTTTGTAGTGGTGCAGGTAATAGGGCAGCACCAGCATCACGGCCGAGGCGGCCACGCCCACCAGGAAGGTGAGCTGGGCGATATAAAGGCCCCAGGAAACGTCGCGGCTGAGGCCGGTAAGGATCAGGCCTTGATCGTATTGCAGAAGATATGCCGCGAAACCGGCTCCGATCAGGACCAGGAGCAATACCAGCCAACTCCAATACCCTTTATTGCCCTTCAGGGCCAGCTCCAGCATTATGCTCCCCCTTTTATGGCCGCGGCCTCGCTTAAAATGATCGAGCCGTCGATGTAAGCAGTCCTGCCGGAACCTTGGGCCTCCACTCAGTTGGGATGCAAGGCGCCAGCAATGAGAAGATTACAATGAACATCATTAGCCGGGCGAACGAATCGCCCAAACGGGTGATATCCTAAAGCGCATGGGGGATTATGTCAAACCAGCAGTGTGGAGGCGCCGAATCAGCCCAAGAGGACCAAAGCGGCCAAGAGCCCCATGGGAACCTCGCCGGGGTCGGTCTCTTTGGTTATCCTTTTGATGGGCCAATCCAGATCAGCGCAGAGCTTATAGACATCCACTCCTTGGCTGGAAACCGAGGGCCGCGCTTTTTGGGGGAAGCGGCACTTGCCGGGGTCCTCTAACGCCGGGCAGTCGCCACGCTCGGCGCAGAAAATCTGCCAGCAGGAACCCGCGGCCAGGCCGTGGGCCTTGGCAAAGCCCAAGCTTAGGGCCTTGCGCTCCAGCCCCGCGGCGGTCAGGTGCAGCTTTTTGAAGATTTCCAGGCGGGCGTCGCTTTGCAGGATATGCGTGGGAACGTCGAACTTAAAGGCCAGGGCTGTGTGGTACTGGGCCAAAAGCTGCCGGAACCGGTCCGGGTGCAGGGCGTGGGGAGGGCAGTTAAGGGACTTGCCGAAACCCGGGCAGGGCTGCCGGGCGCAGTATTCGGCAAAGCGGGCTTCCACCGACACCTGAACGGCCGGGATGTGCTTAGCGTCCGACACGCCCATTTGCCTGGCGTGGCCGATCAATTCATTAATATGGGCTTTTTGCTGCAAAACGTCATCCTGCTCAATTAAAACGCCCCGGCGCTAAAGCGCGCGGAGCGTTGCATTCAGTGGCGGAGAGAGAGGGATTCGAACCCTCGGTACACCTTTTGGGCGTACACACGATTTCCAGTCGTGCACCTTCGGCCAACTCGGTCATCTCTCCTAATGGTGCGGTCCGGGGAGGTAACCCCACCCCCACGGAGACTTACCCGAAAGCAGAACTCCTGTCAACCAAAGGCTAGGCATAGGTAAAAGCAGCTAAAGTAAACCCGAATTCAGCCACGGCCGGGGGGGTGCCCGCTAAAAACCAAGGTGATTGGGCGGCGGCGGAATCAGCTCGCCCTCGCGGGGGGCATGATGCTCTTGCCAAAAGGTTTTCAGCTCTGCCACCCGCTCCGAGGGGATGTCCTTGATGCGGTCGGCCTCGTAAACCAGCCAACTGACCGTGGGCCTAAAAGGCAGGCTGGAGCCTTTAACCTGGGCCATTACCTCGGAGGTGGGATACTCCAATAGAATATAGATGCCAGCCCTGACCGTGGCCAAAAGATGGTCCATGCGGGCCTCTCCGCACTCCACCGCCTCTATGGCCTTTTCCAAGTTGTGCCAGGCTACTGTTACGTCCATGGCGCTTATCTCCGTGTTGCAAGGTGTGGCAGAAAGTATGCCATAAACCATCACAGGGGCAAGTACATACTCCTTCGGCTTGCCCGGATTTCCAATACCCGCTATGCTTCTTGGCCATGTTGGACAATCTGGAAAAGATCAAAGTAATCCTGGTGCGGCCGCGCTTCCCGGAAAACATCGGTTCGGCGGCCCGCGCGGTGGCCAATATGGGCTTGGGCGGGCTGGCGGTGGTGCAGCCGGAACGGCTGTGGCCCGAGCCCATGCGGCGCCTGGCCTCCAGCTGCGGAGTGAAGGTTCTGGCCGATCTGGAGGTCTGCGACGAGCTAAACCAGGCTTTGGCCGATTGCACGGCGGCGGCGGCCACCACTGCCCGGCGGGGCCGCGACCGGGGCCAGCTCATGACCCCGCGCCAGGCCGCGCCGCGCATCCTGGACTGGACCCGGGACGGAAAGGTGGGCCTGGTTTTCGGGCCCGAGGACCGGGGGCTAAGCACCGGGGAGCTGGACGCCTGCATGATGAGCATCTGCATCTCCACCACGGCTGTTTCATCCTTGAACCTGGCCCAGGCGGTGGTGGTGCTGGGCTATGAGCTGCGCATGACGGCTTTGGAGGCGATATCCGACCAGGAGGAGACCCCCAAAGTAAGCGCCCGGCGCCAGCCCGCGGGCATGGAGGAGATGGCGGCCTTGCACCTCCACCTGAAAGAGGCCCTGGCCGCCATGGACGTGATCCTGCCCGACAACCCGGATCATTTTTACCGGCCCATCAAGAACGTGTTGGAAAGGGCCCGGCCCAACTCCGCCGAGGTGCGCGTCTTGCACGGCATCGCCCGCCAGGGGCTCTGGCTCAGCCGCAATCTAAAAGATTGAACGGCCCCTAGCTGCATCTTAAGTCAAAAATGCCTCATGATTATTAGGCATTGCGCGCAAAGCCTTTTAGGAGTAAATATAGCTATATTATATTCACAATGCAGCTATGCATTGTTGCCCGGGCTCAACCACTTTTCATTACTTAAGGATGCGAAATCCCTTAAACGGCCCGGCAAAGTGGGCGGGGTAACTATTTGATCGCGCATGAATCCAATTCATTTTTTTCAAAAAAAGCGTTGACAGGTGGGCGGGCCCGTGTTACCAACTTGAATGAACCATCATTCAGTGTAAGCGGCGCCGCCCTTTGGCGGGCTGTTGGGGACGATAGCACCGTGAAAAAAGACAACAAAAGGTCCAGCGACAAGCACCGGCGCATCATCGAGGCGGCGGTGAAGGTGTTCGCCAAAAACGGGTTCTACAACTCCAAGGTGAGCGAGATAGCCCGGGCCGCCAATGTGGCCGACGGCACGATATATTTGTACTTTCAAAATAAAGATGATATCCTCATCCGCCTGTTTGAGGAGGAGATGGCCGCCGTTCTTCAGAGGATGACCGAGGAGGTCAACCGGGAGAGCGACCCGGGCAAAAAGCTTGAGCGTTTTGCCCTTATCCACCTCAAGCTGGTGGAAGAGAATCAGGAACTGGCCGAGATCATCCAGGTTGAGACTCGGCAGTCCTCCAAGTTCATGAAGGAGTACAAGAACCCCCAGTTCCAGCAGTATCTCAATCTTATCTCCAGCATTATCCGCGAAGGTCAGGCCCAAGGCGTTTTCCGCGAGGATGTGGAGCCGGGCGTGTTCAAACGCGCCTTTTTCGGGGCCTTGGATGAGATGAGCCGTTACTGGGTATTGTCTGCGGCGCGCAAGTATTCCATCTCCAAGGCGGCCGAGGAGATATCGAGCTTTTTCTTGAATGGCGTGCTGAAGCCTCAAAAGGCGTCGGCTGAAGCATAGTTTAAACATTGCCGGCCATATTGGCCGGCTGCACGAATTGCCAGGGACTCCCCGTTCCAGCAGCTCAGGATGAAAGGAGGGGCTTAAGTGAACCTAGTGGTGTGCATCAAGCAGGTGCCCGATACCGAGACCCAGATCAAGGTGGGCGCTGACGGCAAGAGCATCAGCATCGACGATATCAAGTGGGTGATGAACCCCTATGACGAGTTCGGTGTGGAAGAGGCCTTGAAGATCAAGGAAGCCCAAGGCGGCGAGGTCGTGGTGGTGGGCGCCGGTCCCAAGCGGGTGACCGAGGCGTTGCGTACCGCCCTGGCCATGGGCGCGGACAAGGCGATCCTGATCGAGGACGACAATCTTTACGGCGCGGACCCCCTTTTCGTGGGCAAGCTTCTGGCCAAGGCCATCGAGCCTTTGAACGCCGACCTCGTCTTCTTCGGCCAGCGCGCGGTGGACGACGACTGCGGCTTGGCCTCCAGCGCCGTGGCCGAGGCGCTGAACATGCCCCAGCTGGCCGTGGTGATCAAGCAGGAGATCGACGGCGACACCATCAAGGTGAGTCGGCCCATCGAAGGCCAGACCAACGTGCTTTCGGCCAAGCTGCCGGTATGCCTCACCGCGCAGAAAGGCCTCAACGAGCCTCGCTACGCCTCTTTGCCCGGCATCATGAAAGCCAAGAAGAAGCCCCTTGAGGTGAAGACCCTGGCCGATTTCGGTCTGGAGCGCGAGGACAAGATCGAGATCACTGCCCTCAATCCCCCGCCGCAGCGCGCGCCGGGCAAGGTCATCCAGGGCGAGACTCCCGAGGAATTGGCCGCAAACTTGGCCAAGGCCCTGCGCGAGGAAGCCAAGGTCATCTAGAACCGGGGCTCAAGGCAAGTGAAACTCAATTTGCATCTTCTGGTAAGGAGTTTATAGATATGGCGGGTGTTTGGATTATCGCGGAGCACCGCGACGGCAATTTCCGCAAGGTCACCTTCGAGGCAGCCAGCGCGGCCAAGACCGTGGCCGGAGAATTGGGCGCCGAGGTTACGGCCGTGGTTTTGGCCAAGGGCCTCAAGGACAAGTGCGCCGAATTGGGCAAGTACGGCGTGAGCAAGGTTCTCTACGCCGAGAACGACGTATTTGACTATTACACCACCGACGCTTATGCCGAGGCGGTGGCGGCTCTGGCCAAGGAGCAAGGCCCCGCTGCCATCATTTTCGGCGCCAGCACGCAGGGCAAGGACCTGGCCGGCCGTTTGGCCGCCAAGCTGGACGTGGGCGTGGCGGTTGACTGCACCGGCCTTAGCGTGGCTGACGGCCGGCTCAAGGCCATCCGTCCCATGTACGCGGGCAAGGTCTACGCCGATGTTCTTCTGAAGGCCGATCCCCAGATAGTCACTTTGCGGCCTAACGTCTTCGACGTGAAAGAGGTCGGCGGCGAGGCCGCGGTGGAAGAGGTTTCGCCTGCGGTGAGCGAGCCCAGGGTGAAATTGGAAGAGGTGATCAAGGAGGCCGAGGGCAAGGTGGAGCTCACCGAGGCTACCATCATCGTCTCCGGCGGCCGCGGCATGAAAGAGGCCGAGAACTTCAAGATCATCGAGGAACTGGCCGCCAAGCTGGGCGCGGCGGTGGGCGCGAGCCGTTCGGCGGTGGACGCCGGCTGGCGTCCCCACACCGATCAGGTGGGCCAGACCGGCAAGGTGGTCACCCCCAACTGCTACATCGCCTGCGGTATCTCCGGGGCCATTCAGCATCTGGCGGGCATGGGCTCCTCCAAGGTCATCGTGGCCATCAACAAGGACCCCGATGCTCCCATCCACTCCAAGGCCGACTTCAGCGTGGTGGCCGATCTGTTCGACATCGTGCCCAAGCTGACCGAGGAGTGCAAGAAGGCCGACTAAGCCTGTCTGCTGCAACCGGCCGGGAAGGGGCGATGACCCCTCCCGGACCGGACTACATATGTGAACCCGTGGCGCCGTTAATTTTTGGAGCCGCGGGTTCATCTTTTTTGGGGCCGCTGTGTTATGATTCGGGGCGGTTGATTCTAAGCGGGATTCCGCGCCGAGCGGCCGGAGCTGTCCCGATTCCAACCCTTAACAACCTGGCGAGGTGGAGATAGCGCATGTGGGATCAACATTGCAAGGGGCGCCAGATCGGCCTGCGCAGGGGACGGGAGGCCTTTGACCCGGCCCTGCCCAGCCTGCTCATGATCCACGGATCCGGAGGCAACAAGGACAACTGGCGGGGCCAGTTCGGCGGCCTCAAGGGAATAAACGTGGCGGCCATCGACCTGCCCGGCCACGGCGAAACCCCAGGGCCCGGCATGAACCGGGTGGAGGACTATGCCTCCTGGCTGGCCGAGTTCATCGCAGCTGGGCCGATCAGGCCGGTGCTCATGGGCCATTCCCTGGGTGGGGCCATCGCC
>CAZDRW010000181.1:0-6908 GCA_964507555.1 uncultured Desulfarculaceae bacterium | reverse complement strand
AGTGGTGGAGAGCCACGAACCGGTGATTTTGGGCACTGGCGGCGGCTTGGCGGCCGCCCGCTCCGCCCTGGGCCAGGAGCCTTTTCTCCTGGTCAATTCAGATGTAATCGCATTCGGCCAATTGCCGCCTTTAAGGGACCAATTGCTTGCCAGCGGCGCCGTGGCCGTATTGGGCTTGAAAAACGATGCGCGCTTCAACACCGTGGCGCTAAGCGCTGATGGCCGCGTGCGAGGATTCAAGGGTGACGTTGATCTACCGGTTGAACCCCTTTGGCGCACTTATAGCGGCTTGGCCGCCATCCACCCCCGCCTAATGGATTATCTGCCGGCCAGCGGCTACAGCGGCCTAGTGCAGGGATTGCGCGCGGCTTTGGCTGCAGGCGAAATTGTTTTGGGAACTGAACTGGACGGCTTTTGGGATGACCTGGGCACGCCGGAGCGCCTTTTACTGCTGCACCGAAATCTAGCACAGGGTGATTTGCCCGAGTTGGCCGCCCTCGCCGGCCAAGGCCCCCTATGGCTGGATCCCGAGACCGAAATCGTCCCCTCTGCCCGTCTGCAAGGCTTTGTGGTGGCGGGCGCCGGCGTGCGGGTGGCAGGCGGCGCGCTGGTAAAGGATAGCATTCTCTTGCCCGGCGTGCGGATCGAGGCCGGCGCCCTGGTGGAAAACGCGGTGCTGGGCGACGGTTTCACGGCCACCGGCCACATAGATGGAGGGGCCCATGCCTGAAAGGAGCCCCCATGACCTAGCCGCCTGGGCCCGCGGCCGCTGGCCCGGAGGCGACCCCGGCCCCCTAAAGCCTGAGCCGGTGGCTGCCGACGGCTCGGCCCGGCTTTTTGTGCGCCTCAGGGGCGGCGGCAAGAGCCTGGTGGCCATGAGCAACCCGGACAACCCGGCGGAAAACCGGGCCTGGCACTATTTGGCCGGCCATCTGGGCAAGCTTGGTCTGCCTGTGGCCCGGGTCTTGGCCGCTGACCTGGATCAAGGTTTATTCTTAATGGAGGACCTGGGGCGGGGGGCATTGCAGGATGCCGTGCTGGCCGCGACCAGCCCGCAGGCCATAGAGGCCCTCTATGAACCGGTTCTGGCCATGCTGGCCCGGCTGCAGGCCAAGGGCGCGCAAGAGTTTGACTTTAGCGTGTGCTTCGACAGCCGGGAGCTTACGCCGGAGTTCCTCTTGGAGCGCGAGGCAGGCTACTTTTTGGAGGAATTCGTTAGAGGGGCTTGCGGGCTCGCCCCCGACCAATTGCCCGCCGGCCTGAAGCATGATCTGGAGGAGCTCTGCCAAAAGGCCGGCCAGGCCCAGCCCCAAGGCCTGGTGCACCGCGACTTTCAAAGCCGTAACATTGTATATGCGGGAGGCCGCCTGGGGTTGGTTGATTTTCAAGGTGCGCGTTTGGGTCCGGCCCAGTATGATCTGGCATCCCTGCTGCATGACCCTTACGTTGACTTGGCCGCGGAGTTGCGCGGCAGGCTGAAAACCCGTTACCTGGAGTTGCGGGCGGCCGAGGGCCCCTTTGACCCGGACGGCTTCCAGGAGGGCTGGCCCTATGTGTCGGCCAGCCGGGTGATGCAGGCCCTGGGCGCTTACGCATTTCTCACCCGCCGCCGGGGCCGCGCCCATTTCGCTGCATACATAGCCCCCGCTCTGATAAGCTTAAGCCGCTTGTGCCGGGTTGATGCTTTAACCGGTTTAAAAAGTTTGGGACAATTAGTGGAAAGCCTGCGACAAAAATTGATCCCGGACGCTTTGGCACCCCTACACGAGGAAGATAGTTGACACCTATTGTGGCCATAGTGGGCCGTCCCAATGTGGGCAAGTCCACCCTTTTCAACCGGCTGACCAAGACCCGGCGGGCTTTGGTGCACGATCTGCCCGGCGTGACCCGGGACCGCCTCTATGGCCAAGTCAAAGCCGACGGCCGCGAGTTCACCCTGGTGGACACCGGGGGCTACGACCCGCCATCTGACCAGGCCTTTGCCGACGAGGTGCACATCCAAGTCAACCTGGCTTTGGAGCAGGCCGATCTGGTGCTGTTTATCACCGACGGCAGGGCGGGCCTCTCGCCTTTGGACTATGATGTGGCCCAAAGCCTGCGCTGCACCAAAAAGCCGGTGATTCTGGCGGTGAACAAGGTTGACGTGGACAATTTAGAGGACGCCGCCCAGGAGTTCCATGCCTTGGGCCTGGAGACGGTGCACTTTATCAGCGCCTCCCATGGCCGGGGAGTGCGGGGACTCCTTGAGGAAATAGACGGCATGCTGCCCCCTGCCGACCAGGAGGAGAAGCCGCAGGAAGAACGGCCGCCGGTCAGGGTGGCTCTCTTGGGCCGCCCCAACGTGGGCAAGTCCTCCTTGATCAACAAACTCACCGGAGAGGACCGGGTACTGGTCTCCGACGTGCCGGGCACCACCCGCGACGCGGTGGACACGCCAATAATACGCAACGGCACCGAGTATGTGCTGATCGACACCGCGGGCATCCGGCGCCAGGGCAAGGTGACCCGGGGCCTGGAAAAGGCCGGCGTGTTCCGCTCCCTGCGGGCCATGGAAAGGGCCCATGTGGTGGTATGCGTGTTGGATGTCTCCGAAGGGGTGACGGAACACGATCTGGGGCTGATTGGCCAGGCAGTGGAGAATTACCGGGGGTTGATCCTGGTTCTCAATAAATGGGACCTTTTGGCGGGTGACAAGCACAGAGAGGACGAGGTGAAGCACCGCATTGAACGGGCGCTCCGCTTCGCCCCTTGGGCCCCGGTGATTTACAGCAGCGCCCTCACCGGCAAGGGCGTGAACCGCCTGCTGCCCACCGTGGACAAGGTATACGCGGACTACAACCGCCGGATGGAAACCGGACCCCTGAACCGCGCCTTGGAGACCATGGTGGAACGCCATCAGCCCGCCATGCGCCGGGGGCAAAGGCTAAAGTTTTTCTACGCAACCCAGGTGGGGGTGCGCCCGCCCCATGTGGTGGTGTTTGTAAATTATCCCAAAGAGGTGCACTTCTCCTATCACCGCTATCTGATCAACGAATTCCGTTCCTTCATGAAGCTAAGCCGCTCTCCCTTGAAGCTCACCCTCAAACAACGCTCCGGCCAGCGGCCCAAGGGCGCGGCCCGTGGAGGCGTCAAAGGCTCGGCCAAGGCCCCCGGCAAGGGCAATTTAGCTCGCAATAACTAAGCGCTGCCAACGCTTCGCCGGTCTTGACAAGCCCTTGTCAGGCGGTTAGTTTTAGCCACCTGTTAAGCTTAGACATTCTGGGGAGCCATTAAATGCAGGAGCTAGCCAACGCCGCTTTGAAGCGCTCCATCGCCACCTTGGATGCTTTTGCCAAGGAAGGGTTGGAGCCCGTGGTGCGCGCCGCGGAGAGCATGGCCCAAGCCATGACCTCGGGACGCAAGGTTTTGGCCTTTGGTAACGGCGGCTCGGCGGCCGACGCCCAGCATTTTGTGGCGGAGTTGGTTAACCGTTATCAAATGGAACGCCCTCCCCTGCCGGCCATCGCGCTCACCACCGATACCAGCACCCTTACCTCTATTGCCAACGACTACCACTTCGATGAAGTTTTTGTGCGCCAGATCAAGGCCTTGGGCATAGAAGGCGATGTGGCGCTGGGCATCTCCACCTCCGGCCGCTCCCCCAATGTGTTGAAAGGCCTGGCCGCGGCGCGGGGGCGCGGCCTGGTGACGGTCGGTCTGTCCGGCGCGGGCGCCGGCGAGATGGCGCCTCTTTGCGACATATTGATCACCGTACCCAGCGAGGAAACCCCCCGGGTGCAGGAAGTCCATGCCGTGGTGGTGCATCTCCTGTGCGAGATGGTGGACGTCAAACTTTTTGGGCGGTCCGTATGAAGTTCAAGCCCGCCGACATCTCCAAGCTCAAGCTCAGCGAACTTGAAGTGCGCCCCTCCAAGGTTGAGCGCAAGATGCTGGGCAGGACCTGGACGCCAGGCGGCAAACTAAGCGATTTCCTGGATAGCCTGCCGCGTGTGCTGGCCGCCGACAACCTGCGCGCCACGGTGGAGGCGGTGGTCAAGGCCCGCCAGGCCGGCAAACCGGTCATCATGGCCATGGGCGCCCATGTAATCAAGGTCGGCTTGAGCCCGCTCATCATCGACGCCATGGAGCGCGGCATCATAACCGGCGTGGCCTTCAACGGCGCCGGCATGATCCACGACGTGGAGATGGCGCTGGCCGGCCACACCAGCGAGGACGTGGCCGAGGCGCTGGCCGACGGCAGCTTCGGCACCGCCCGCCAGACCGGCGAGTTCATCAATCAGGCCGTGGCCAAGGGCTTTTCCTTAAGCCTGGGCGAGACCGTGGGCAAGGCTCTGAATGAGGCCGCCCCGCCGTGCTTGGATCTATCGATACTGGCCGCCGGAGCCCGCCTGGAAATACCGGTCACGGTGCATGTGAGCCTGGGCGCGGATATCATCCACATGCACCCCTCCTTTGACGGCGGGGCCAGCGGGGCGGCCAGCCATTATGATTTCCGTTTGTTGACCGCCCAGGTCGCCCAGTTAAGAGGCGGCGTTTACTTCAACGTCGGTTCGGCGGTGGTTTTGCCTGAGGTGTTCTTGAAGGCGCTATCGGCCGCGCGCAACCTGGGGAGCCCGGTCAAGGATTTCACCTCGGTTAACCTGGACATGCTGCCCCACTACCGCCCCTTGACCAATGTGGTGCAACGGCCCGTGTTGACCGGCGGAAGGGGCATCAGCATCATCGGTCATCACGAGATCAATTTGCCTCTGATTTTAGCGCTGGTGCGCGAAGGTTTGGAAATCTGAACCCGCCTGGGTTGCGCCCGGTTGGGAACGGTACTACATATTAAATATGGCGGCGCACTGCCGCTTGCTCGCCCTCCTTGGGCGGCCAATGATCATAATTGCCAAGGATACCGGCTATGCCCATCTATGAATATCATTGCCCCAAATGCGAAAAAGACTTCGAGACCCTGGTGCTGAGCTCCAAGGAAAAAGTGCGCTGTCCCCAGTGCTCCTGCAAAGGCGTCACCCGCCTGATGAGCGGCTTTGCCCATAAGGCCGAGGGCGGCAAGATGGTTTCCTCCAATAGCGGCTGCTCCTCCTGCGCGGGCGGCACCTGCTCCACCTGCCACTAAGCTATTTTGCCAAAGGCGTTGCCATGAGCCGCCTCGTAATCGCCACCCGTAAGAGCCCCCTTGCCCTGGCCCAGGCCCATTGGGTTGCCGACCGCCTATGCGCCCAGCAGTCCGGCCTTGAGATTGAACTGAAGAAAATCGTCACCCAGGGAGACAAAATCCTGGACGTGGCCTTGGCCAAGGTGGGCGGCAAGGGTCTCTTTGTCAAAGAAATCGAGGAGGCGCTCCTGCGGGGCGATGCCGATCTGGCGGTGCACTCCATGAAGGACGTGCCCGCCCAACTTCCCGAGGGGCTCATCATCGCCGGCGTCAGCGAACGCGAGGATGTGCGCGACGCCTTGGTGAGCAAAAACGGCCAAGGCCTTTCCGATCTGCCGCCCGACGCCAAGATAGGCACCAGCAGCCTGCGCCGCGGCGCACAGCTCTTGGCGCTCAGGCCCGGTTTCCAGATATTCAGCATCCGCGGCAATGTGCAGACCCGCTTGAAAAAGATGGAAGAGCAAGGGCTGGACGCGGTGATTTTGGCCTCAGCCGGCTTAAGCCGCCTGGGCCTCAGCAATCTAATTACCGAAAAAATCCCGGTGCAGACCTTGCTCCCTGCCGTGGGTCAAGGCGCCTTGGGCCTGGAATGCCGCGAAGACGACAAGGAGACCCGGCGGCTGGTGCTTGGCATCAGCGATGCCACCACCGCGGCGGCGGTGGAGGCCGAGCGCGCCTTCTTGGCCCGTCTGGAGGGAGGCTGCCAGGTGCCCATCGCGGGTTATGCCGTGGTGGAGGGGGCTGACGTGGCCTTCGGCGGCCTGGTGTCCAGCCTGGACGGCAAGCAGGTCATTCGCGGCCAGGGACGGGCTAAAAGAGAGAAGGCCGCCAATTTGGGACGTCAGGTGGCCCAGGAGGTCTTGGATCGCGGCGGGCGGGAGATTCTGGCCGAGGTTTATGGGGAGGGTCCGGCATGAGCGGCATAGTTTATCTGGTGGGCGCCGGCCCGGGCGACCCCGGGCTTCTTACCCAAAAAGGCGCGTCCTGTCTGAAAAAGGCCCAGGTGGTGGTCTACGATTTTCTGGCCAACCCCGAGCTATTGGCCCTGGCCCCGCCCTCGGCCGAGCGCATCTATGTGGGCAAAAAGGGCGGCGACCACACCATGGGCCAGGGCGACATCAACCAACTGCTTTGCGATCTGGCCGCCGCGGGCAAGATCGTGACCCGCTTGAAGGGCGGTGATCCCTACGTATTCGGCCGCGGCGGCGAGGAAGCCAGCGCGCTGCATGAGCGGGGCCTGGCTTTCGAGGTGGTGCCCGGCATTACCAGCGCCATCGCCGCGCCCAGCTACGCAGGCATCCCGGTCACCGACCGCAGGGCCACCACCGAGGTGGCTTTCATCACCGGCCACGAGGACCCGACCAAGCCCGGCTCCACCATCAACTGGGCCTCCCTGGCCGGCATCGGCACCCTGGTTTTCCTCATGGGCATGAAAAACCTGCCCCATATCTGCGCCCAGCTCATGGCCCACGGCAAACCGGCCGACACTCCGGCCGCCGCGGTGCGTTGGGGCACCACGCCCCAGCAACGCACCATAACCGGCACCCTGGCCGATTTGCCCGAGCGGGTCAAGAAGGCCGGGCTCAAGGCGCCGGCCATCACCGTGGTGGGCCAGGTGGTGGCTTTGCGCGAGGAGTTGCTCTGGTTCGAGCGCCTGCCGCTCTTTAGCAAGCGGGTGGTGGTGACCCGCACCCGCGAGCAGGCCTCTCAGCTATCGGCCCAGCTCAGGGAACTGGGCGCCGAGGTGCTG
>CAZDRW010000180.1:0-6941 GCA_964507555.1 uncultured Desulfarculaceae bacterium | reverse complement strand
GTAGATTCCGCCAAAAGGCACTGCTGGTTTGGAGCGGTCCAGGGTCAGCGGCGACAGGCGTTCGCCTTTTCCTCCCGCCATGATGATGGCTAGCTCGTCGATCATTCGCTTTGGTCTCCCTCTTGGCTGGGGCTTTCGGGGACGGTTTCAGGTTGGTCGGCGCAGAGCTCCGCCAGGCTCTGTCTGCCATCTAAGAAATAACGTCTGTACACCTCTATCAATGATAGCAGGACGGCCAGCACCAAGGGGCCCAGGATGAGTCCGACCAGGCCGAAATAGCTGATGCCGCCCAGCACCGCAAAAAATGTGAGCAAGGGGTGCAGGTCTGCTTGGCCGCCGATGAGCTTGGGTCTGAGCCAATTGTCGCACGCCAGCGAAACGATAAGGCACCAGATCATGACTCCGGTGGCCTGGCCATAGTCGCCCACGATCATTAAATACAAGCCGCCGGGCACCCAGACCAGGGCCGTGCCCACGATGGGCACCACCGAGGCGAATACCATGTCAGTGCCCCAAAACAGGTCGTTGGGCTCGCCGAACACTAATAATGCCAGCCCGCTTTTGGTGCCGTTGATAAAGGCCAGCACCACCGAGCCCTTTAAGGTGGCCCGCAAGGTGCGCAGCATGTCATCCATGATTTGGGAGTTCATTGCCCGCGGCAAGGGCGACAGGGATAACACCTTGGCCGCCAATTGGGCGCCGTCCATGAAAAGATAAAAGGTGATAAAAAACACCAGAGCCACGCCGATAACCAGGTTGGTGACGCCTTTTAAAAGCCCCGTGAAATTTTCATAGAGCAAGCTGCTGATCTTGCGCACCAGGTTGCCCACCTGCTGCAATACGTCTGCGTGGCTGATACCCAGTTTTTCCTGCAACTGCTCGATCACAGGGCCCAGGCGGCCCAGGCCCTCGCGGAAGGTTGTCTCCAGCTTGTCGTTGGCCAAGAGTTTGCTCACCGTGGTGTACAGCTCCAGGGCCTGGGCGGTCAAAAGGCTGGTCACCAGGAAAAATGGTATGGCGAAGATTATTATGAGCAGAATGCAGGCGATGGCCGAGGCCAGGGTGCGGTGGCCTCCCATGAGGTTCAAGGTGGCTTCATAAAGGGGCATGGCCACCACCACCAGCACCACGGCTAAAAACACCTGCACCAAAAACGGATCCATGAGATGGTAGGCCAGATAGAGCACGAAAAGGATGCAGGCCGCGAAAAACCAGCGGCTCCAAGTGTTGCTAAACGGCGTTTTCGGCTGCTCGTCAGGTGGGGTCATGGGCTTTCCTTTGCGCGCCAGGACGCGGGCAAGAGCTTGGCGTGGCTGGTGCTGTCCAACCGCCGGCGATGACGCGTCAGGTCCTGGGCGCTGATCTGGGCCAGGGCCAGGCCGGGTCCGGGCGGGCATTCGTCCAGGATGCGGCCCCAGGGATCTGCGATCATAGCCCGGCCGTAGGATTCGCGCCTGGGCGTGTGGGCGCCTTCCTGGGCCGCGGCCAGGACAAAGCAGCAGTTTTCCACCGCCCGGGACCGGATAAGAATTTCCCAATGAGCCTGGCCAGTTAGCTTGGTGAAGGCCGAAGGGGCCGCCAGGATTTGCGCGCCTTGCAAGCGCAGGCGGCGGTACAATTCGGGAAAGCGCAAGTCATAGCAGATGGAAAGCCCCATCATGCCCAGTGGGGTATCAGTCACCACCACACGTCTGCCCGGCTTGGTGTAGGCGCTCTCTAAAAGCGCCCGGCTGCCGGCAAAGGCAAGGTCGAAGAGATGAATTTTGGAATACCAAGCGGTTAGCCGTCCCTTGGCGTCGATGACCGGGCAGGTGTTGTAGATTTGCTTGGAACCCTTGGGCTGGTGGGTGAAGGAGCCGCCCACGATCCAAATGCCAAGTTCCCGGGCCATAGCCGAAAGCCACTGAACCAAGGGGCCTTGCAGGGTTTCCGAATTCAAAGGCGGTTTTCCCTCGGGTTGCATGAAGGAGAAATGCTCGGGTAGCATGGCCAGTCCGGCGCCTTTGCGCGCGGCTTGGCGCAGCAAATCGCCGGCTTGGGCCAAGTTGGCGGTCCGATCCGTGGTGGAGCGCATCTGTATAACTGCCGCAAGCATAGAGGCATTATAATGCCAACAGGTTACAACCTAAAGACAAAACCTGCGCTTTCACTCCAGTTGCCGTGGAATTCGCGGTATGTTAGCATGTGCCCGTCCGGTATATTGAGACCGGACTAAGGAGAACGGCATGCTCTCCCACCAGGAGGTGGAGGACCTGCTCGAGCAGGCCCGGCGTAATGAAAAGATCCTTAAGCGCTTGGATCAGGTGGAGGAGTTCCTCCTGGCCCACCACGGGCTCAAGGACTTTTTGCGCCATCTGGGCCGCAGGGTGGCCCAGCTTTACGAGCTGGAGGCGGTCTCTTTGGTGTTGGTTTCCGACAATCAGCGCCTTGCCGAAGCCCTGCAAAATCTTGGCGATGAGCTGCCGGAGCAGTGTTTCCCTGCGGCGCGCCAGGACTTGCGCCTCTTGCTCTTGGATTTGGAGCGGCCTTATTTGAACAACCGCTTGAGCAAGGAGATGCTGGCCTGCTTCTTCCCCAAGGGGCCTTTCGTGGCCTCCGCCGCGGTGGTTCCCTTGTGGGTACGCGGTGAGCTGTTGGGCACCCTTAATTTGGGCTCCGCCTCGCCAAAGCGGTATACCAATGACTTTGAAACCGATTTCCTGAGGCGTTTGGGACGCAAGGTGGCCACCGGCCTGGACGCGGCTCTTTTGATGGAGCAGGCGCGCTATCTGGAGCGCAGGGAGGCGGCGGTGGAGATGGCTGGCGCTGCCTGCCACAACCTGGCCCAGCCGCTCACCACGGCCACGCTTTTGGTGGAGAAGCTGGACCGGCTGCTTAAGGGCCAAGGGCCCGAGCGCGAATGCCTGGTAGCTTTACGGGGAGAAGTCGAACGCTTGGGAGAGCTAGTGCATCGCATCAGCCAAGTGAGTGAGTACACCACCAAGCCTTATGCGCAGGGCCTGCGCATCGTAGACGTAGACGCGTCCGGCGCAGAACCGGAACCCCAGCCAGGGGAGGGAGTTACCTGATGGCAGACGAACAAAACGAATGCATCTTTTGCCAAATTGTCGAGCGCAAGATACCGGCCCTGATCGTGTACGAGGATGAGCGCAGCCTCGCCTTTGCCGACATCAATCCCATTGCCGATGGGCATATTCTGGTGATCCCCAAGACCCATGCCGAGAATCTTTGGGAAATTACTCCCGGGGATTTGGCTGCGGTGCATCAAGCCAGTCAAAAGGTGGCCAGGGGCATGAAAGAGGCCCTGAAAGCGCCGGGCATCACCATGATTCAGCTAAACGGTGCCGGAGCCAACCAGGTGGTGATGCATTACCATGTGCACCTGGTGCCCCGCGACCGCCCCAAGGACAAGCTCAAGATACTGGA
Organism: uncultured Desulfarculaceae bacterium; assembly: GCA_964507555.1. Classification (GTDB taxonomy): domain Bacteria; phylum Desulfobacterota; class Desulfarculia; order Desulfarculales; family Desulfarculaceae; genus Desulfocarbo. The sequence goes on along the minus strand of CAZDRW010000180.1, from coordinate 3,515 downwards.
GTGGGACGCCAAGCCAGGCAATATGAGGACCATAGAACGTCTGGCCAAGAAGATCGCCGAGGCTGTCTAGCAGGCGAATAAATCGCTTTAACCACCCCAATGGGCCCGCCTCTTAAAAGAGGCGCGGCCCTTTTTTTATTCTAAAAGGGGAAGTTTAAAGTGCTGCCAAGAACGTTCAGGCAGCGTTGTTTGGTGAGTTGCCAAGAAGAGGGCCGCCCGGACCAGGGAGGGAGCATCTCCGCGGCGGCCCGGGCGCCCGTTGGCTTGGCTGCAGTTAGTCCACGAAAAAGCCTTCACCGCCGCGCCCCATGGCCTTGGCCTCGGCCAGGCGGATGCGTTCTTCCTGCTCGTATTTACGCTTGCGGGCCGACTCCAGCTTGGCCAGAAGCTCGGGGAAGTCGGACGGCTTGAGCAGGTAGTCAAAGGCTCCGGCCTTGAGCCCCTGTACCGCGGTGTCTATGGCGCCGTGGCCGGTGAGCAGGATCGTTTCCACTATGGGGAATTTTTTGCGTATGGCCTGCAGGGTCTCAATGCCGTCCATGCCGGGCATCTTGATGTCCAGCACCACCACGTCGGTGTTTTCGGTCTCATCGCCGAGCGCCTGCAGGGCTTCAACGCCGGAAAAGGCGGCGCGCACATGGTGCCCCTCCTCTTGCAGACGTAGCGACAGCATCTCCACAAAGTCCTTCTCATCGTCTACCAGCAATATGTCGATCGGCAGCTTGGTCATGACTTGTGCCTCCTAATTGTTATTATGCGCCCACATGGTTTTGGGAACCCATCCTATAAAAGCCCCACGATACGCCACCAGACCGCTGCTACGACGATTAAGATCCCCAGCAGGATAGGTGTGGCCACTAGGCCCGCCTTGGTCAAGTCGAACGACTTGAACTGGCGATAGGAGTAGGCGATGGCGTTGGGAGGGCAGCCGATGACCAAGAGCATGGCGAAGCTGGTGGCCATTCCCAGGCACAGGGCGATGATGCGGGGATCCACCCCTTCCAGTTGGGCCAGGGGTATGACGATGGGCAGAATCAGGGCCGCCGCCGCCACGTTGGCCATGGCGTTGGTGACAAGCGCGCCGAACACCCCCACGCCCAGGAACAAAAGCAGCCAGCCGCCACCCTTGACCAGGGGGAAGAACAGGTTGGCGAAGTAGCGCGCTGCGCCGGAGGAGTCCATGGCCAAGCCCAGGGAGATGCCGCCGCCGAAGATGAAAAGGGCGGTGCCCCACTCCAGGTGCTTGTGGATATCCTCCCACTCCAGGACCTTGAGCATGACCAGCACCGCCACTGCGATCATGCCGGTGATGGAGTAGTGCAGGCCGTGAAAGCCTTTAGTGAGCCAGGCGGCCAGCACCAGCACCGAAACCACCATGGTTTTGATCTCAAAGGCGGTCCAGGGCTGCGGCTTGTCGTCATAGATGGGCAATTTGATCTTGGGATCGGGCCGGAACACCAGCCAAACCACGCCCACCGCCGCGGGCACGGTAAGGAGCGCCCCGGGGAAGGCATAGAGGAACCAGTCGAAGAAGGACAGTTCGATTCCGGTGAATTCCTTCAGGAAAGCGGCGGAGACCATGCAGCGTCCGCCGCCCACCAAGGTGCCCATGCCGCCGGCCGAGCAGGCAAAGGGCACCGAGAGCATCATGAAGGCCGCGGTCTTGCTAAAGGGTTTTATGCCTGCCGCGCGCATCAATGGCAGCATGGTGGCGATGCCGATGGCAGCAGCCGCTGCGTCATGCATCACGCCCGAGGCTATGCCCAGGGTTATGGCCAGAATGAAGGTGAACTTGGTCACGCTGTCGCCCGCCTTGCGCGCTACCGCCCGGGCCAGGCGCCCGGTGAGCCCCGCTTTCTCCAGGGCGATGGCGAAGATGAGGCAGACCATGATGAACACCACCACCGGATGCATGTAAGGCGCCCAAGCGTCTTTGAGGTCGGTGATGTTGAGTGCCACCAAAAGCACACCGATGCCGATGGCGGTGATTTCCAGGGGTATGGGTTCGATCATGAACATGAAAACCAAAAAGGCCAGCATGGCCAAAAAGCGCATGGCTTTTGGCGAAAGCCCGTCGACATAGTCCACTTGGACTTGCTTGAGCCCCAGCTTTTTCACCACGGCTTGCAAATAGTCGCCGGTGGCTTGGGAAGAACCAGGGTTTTTGGCTTTGATAACGTAGCCCTTGGTGGGAGTGAGAGGCTTCTCCACCAGGCTGAAGTCAGCTTGCACCCCGGCCAAGACCTGCTTGCTGGCATCGCCCAGGATTTCGAAGGTGGTGCCTTCGGGCCTGGGCAGCATAAAGACCACAACGCCAAAAAGCAAGGCAAGGGCCAGTTGCACGGTTTTGTTCTTATGCATCGGCACTCCTCTCAATCCTGCGCAGCCCTAATGGGCTGGTTGACGCGCTTCGCTCCAGGTGGTCGGGCCAGGCGGAGCAACCTGTAACAGCTAAAACGACCCCTCCAGTCGGGGCCGGTTTCTCTAATGACTATCCGCCCGCTTGAGAGCGGTAGCGGTGGCGTTGGCCTCCAAAATCTTGCGCTCTTGGGAGCGTTTTTTACGGCAGGCCTCTTCCACCTTGTCCACCAGTTCATCTATGTCGCTGGGCTTCATCAGGAAATCAAAGGCTCCCCACTTCATGCCGTCGATGGCCGCTTCTACGGTGCCGTGGGCGGTGAGGAGCACCACCTCCAACAAAGGGTGGGCTTTTTTGATGGCGCGCAGAGCTTCTATTCCATCCATGCCCGGCATCTTCACGTCTAGTATCACCACGTCTACGACCCGTTCGCCGCCTTCAGCCAATTTCTTCAGGGCTTCATGGCCGCTTAAAGCGCTTTGCACCGTTAGCCCGCGCTTGATCAGTCTTTTAGTTATCGGCTCCACAAAGGCGGCTTCATCATCCACCAAAAGGACTCTTGTTTGGATCATGAGCCTCTCCTTGCCAAGCCTTTAACATCTCCGCGCCTAATTGGCCGGGGGGCTAAATCGACCTAGCTGGCTGTACTGGTGGCAACTCTTGTGCCAAATGGCACTTGACAGGGCTTCGGCGAAATATAGGATTAAAAAAGCTGTAATAACAAATAATTAAAAAGATAGGTTCACAGGCGGCAGGCGATCGTCATAGACGGAACAAGACTAGAAAACTGGCTCTGGTGTCAGGTTTTTTTACAGTGTGGTAAGGCTGATTGATGAAGCGGGGATCAAAAGGGCTAGCTGGTCTGGACCTTGACCTCGGTGCGCAGATTGTACTTGTCAATGCGAGCCAAGAGGGTGGGCCGGCTGATGCCCAGCAGCTTGGCCGCCCTGGAGCGGTTGCCCTGGGATATGTCCAAGGCCTCGGCGATTATGATGCGTTCCACATGGTTGTTGAGCTTGTGAAGTACGCTTTCGCCGCCCCGGCTAAGGGTCTCTTTTGCCCATTGGCGGATGGTTCCGTCCGCCGCGCTTATGGGTGGCGGCTGGCTGATTTGCTGGCCGGTCACGCGGCGGGCCACCTCCTCTGAAGAGATGGT
>CAZDRW010000179.1:0-6961 GCA_964507555.1 uncultured Desulfarculaceae bacterium | reverse complement strand
TCTTAGTATGCCTATGCGTGGCAGTATAGATTGCTTTAGGCTGCCAAGCGAACTTCGCCAATTGGCCGCTTCATGGTATATAAGCTGCAAAGCCTGTAGAGGTCCTGTTATGCGGAGGCGCTCCAATGCAGGCCTTATGAGTTAACCATCGCTTGAGAAGGGCTTAGGCCTTGCGGGCCGGCCTTGAAAGAATAGATCCATATGTGCGGCATTTGCGGTTTTAGCTGGCAGGATGAGGGCTTGGCCCGGGCAATGAGCGATCGCCTGGTGCATCGCGGCCCTGACCAGGACGGCCTTTACGTGGGCTACGGCGCCAGCCTGGGCCATCGGCGGCTATCCATCATCGATCTTTCCGAGAACGGCCGCCAGCCCATGGCCAACGAGGACAACACGGTTTTTTTGGTGGCCAATGGCGAGATCTATAACCATGAAGACCTGCGCAAAGAGCTTATCGCCGCGGGCCATGTGTTTCGCTCCCGCTCCGATTCCGAGGCCATCTTGCACGGCTATGAAGAATGGGGCGCAAAGGTCTGCGAAAAACTGCAAGGCATGTTTTGCTTCGCGGTCCTGGATACCGTAAAACGCCGTATATTCCTAGGCCGCGACCGCCTGGGCATCAAGCCGCTCTATTATCACCGAAACGGCAAGCAGCTCATCTTCGCCAACGAGATCAAGGCCATCCTGGCCTGGGAAGGCCTTGAGCGCCAGGTCAACCTGGAGGGGCTGTACCGCTATTTGGGCTGGGAGTTCGTGCCGGCCCCCGACACCCTGTTCCAAGGCATTCACAAGCTCCGTCAGGGGCACTACGCCATCTTTGATATGGAGAGCGGCTATTTCCGCGAGCGGCGTTATTGGGATGTGCGCTTCCAGCCAGCCTATGCCCGGCCCGAGGAGGCGGTGGAGGATTTGCGGGCCCTTATAAAAGAATCGGTGCGGCGGCGGCTCATGAGCGACGTGCCTTTGGGCGTGTTCCTATCCGGCGGCCTGGACTCCACCACGGTGGTGGCCTGCATGCGCGAACTGGGCGTGGCCAACATAAAGAGCTTTTCCATCGCCTATCCCGACCCCAGCTTTTCCGAGCTGGAGTACGCCGAGGACATGGCCCGGCATTACGGCACCGAGTCCGAGGTGCTCATGATCCCTGGTCTGAACCTGGACGATCTGGAGACGGCGGTCTATCACCTGGACGAGCCCATGACCGATCTCTCGGCCATACCGCTGATGCTGATCTGCCGCCAGGCGCGGCAAAAGGTGACCGTGGTGCTCTCCGGCGAGGGCGGCGACGAGGTCTTCTGCGGCTATGACCGCTTCAAGGTGTCCAAGGGGGTGCGGCTCTTGGGCCTGGATCGCATTCCCGGGGCGGCGGGGCTCCTCAATGCGGTGGCGGCGCGGCTGCCGGACCAGCCCCAGAAAAAGGGCGCGGTGAACGTGTTCAAGCGCATCGCCGAGGGCCTGCGCCATGCGCCTGAGGGCATGCATCTGCGCTGGCAGTATTTCCTGGCTCCGGGCCAGGCCCAGGCGCTATTCAAGCCCGAGGTCACGGCCGGGCTGGACATGGACGATTTTGCGCCGGTGCGGGAGATCCTGAAAAACTGCAACAGCACCCAGCAACTGGACCGCGAGGTGTACGCCGACCTCAAGCTCACCATGGCCGACTCGGTGCTCATGAAAGTGGACAAGATGTCCATGAGCACCTCCCTGGAGGTGCGGGTGCCGTTTTTGGATCATGAGTTCGTGGAGTTCAGCGCCAAGCTGCCGGGCTGGTTCAAGCTGAAGGGCTTCACCACCAAGTACATCTTCCGCCACGCCATCGAGGGACTGGTGCCCAAGCGGGTGGCCTGGCGCGGCAAGCAGGGCTATTCGCTGCCGGTGAAGAATCTTTTGCGCGACGCCGGTCAGCTGCAGCCGCTCATGCAGGAGCTTTTAGGGCAGAGCCCCTTGGTGAAGGATTATCTGAATAAAGGCGAGGTGGACCGTCTCATGAAAGAACACCTGGCCGGCACCCACAACCACAACCATTTGCTCTGGGCGCTGATGAACGCCGCCTTGTGGCACAAGCGGTTTTTTGAGAACGGTCCTGGGCGCTGAAGCTATTCGTCCGAAGGTTCGTCAGGCAAACCCGGCGGCATATCCTTGATCTTGTTTTTCACCACCTTCAGGAAATCGATGGCAACGCTGAAGTCGGCATTTAGTTCCAAGGCTTCGGCCAGGGCTTGCTTGGCCATGAAGTAATCGCCGGTTTCGAAATACATCCTGGCCAGGTTGTAGTAGATGTTTTCGTCGTTGGGATTCACCCTGAGCGCCTTGCGGTACTGCGCCGCCGCTTCCTTGTAGGCGCCCCGCTTGCGGAACAGGATGCCCAGGGAGTTGTAGACGTTGATGGTCTCCGGCTTGAGGCGTAAAAGTTCTTGCAGGGCTTTCTCGGCGTCCTCGTCCATGTCCCTTTCCATGAACAGATCGGCCGCCTGCTGGTAGCATTGGGAGGCCAGGTCCAGCTGCTCCAGCTTTTCATAACACTTGGCCATCATGCGGTAGGCGCCGGCAAAGGTCTTGTTGATCTGGGTGGCCTTGCGGAAAAAGGCGATAGCCTCCTGGTATTGGGCCTGGGCGGTTTTGATGTAGCCCAGGTTGTAGTAAACCTCGGCGTGCTCGTAGACCGAGAGTATTTCGCTGAATTGCTTGAGGGCCTCCTCGAAGCGCCCGTCCTTCATGAGGGCCACGCCGCGGTGGTATATAATCTGGGCTTGCTTGGCTTCGTCGGTCTGACCTTCCTGGAAAATCTGCCTGAGCTTATCCTCCAGATCCTCCTGGGGCATGGGCAGTACCAATATCTCGTTAACCCCGGCCTTGCCCGCTTCCAGCACCTGCTCCTTGGTCATTTTCTTGGCGGTGAGCACAAAGGGAATGTGGCAAAGGTTAGATTCGGTGCGGACCAAATTCAAAAGCCCGATACCGCTGATTTCCGGCAGCGACCAGTCGGCGATAATGAAATCGGGCGGCGCTTTTTGCAGGATTTTCCAGGCATGGATTCCATGCGAGGCCGAAGCCGACACGGCGAAGCCCAAGCTTTGGCAGGCCCTGACCAGGCGCTCCCGGTAAACCGGATCTATGTGGGCCACAAAGGCTTTTAGATGTTGGGCCTTTGTTTCCCCTACATGTTTGGTACCCATTCCCCCCTCGACAGGCTAAAGAAGGATGAGCTATGTGTGTCATCTATGGCTAGAAGCATCTTTATTATAGCAGCCAGACTGATTTGTCCAGGACAGATATACAGGTGTCGCTATGTGCGCAAGTTCTTTGTCAGAGGAGCCGCCTCTTGCTATCATAGCCCCCAAAGAGGAGCGGACTATGAGCAAGGCTTATAAAATTTCCGGCGGGCTTTCCGGCGGCGGCGGTATGCGGGCCTATCAGGACCTGGTGCTGGGCAGCCGCTCCCTGTGGTTCCTCTGCAAATACGAGTTCATCATGCTGCTTTGCCAGAACTGCCCCGGCGCTTTGGGCCTCTGGCTGCGCAAGAAGTTGTTTCCCCTGCTCCTGGGGACTTGCGGTCCCGGCTGCCTCTTCGGCCGGGGCATAACCTTGCGCCACCCGCACAAGATCCGGTTGGGCGTTGGCGTGGTCATCGACGACAACGCCATGCTGGACGCCAAGGGCGAGGCCAATCAGGGCATAAGCCTGGGCGACGGTGTTTACATCGGGCGCAATTCAATTGTCTACACCAAGGGCGGCGACATTGAGCTGGCGGCGCAGGTTAATGTGAGCGCCAATTGCGAGCTTTTTTCCGGCAACAAGCTTTTAATAGGCCAAGGCACGGTGATCGCGGCCTACACCTATTTGCTCTCGGGCGGCGAGTATGACTACGCCTCGCTTACGCCCCTGGCCGAGCAGGCCGGCAACGTGACCCGGGGGGAGACCAGGGTGGGTTCCAACGTTTGGCTGGCGGCCCATGTGGTGGTGGCCGACGGATCTGTCATCGGCGACAACGCGGTTATCGGGGCCGGTGCGGTGGTGCGCGGCCAAATTCCGGCCGACAGCCTGGCCGCCGGGGTGCCGGCTCGCGTGGTGCGGAGTTTGGTAAGGAAATGAGGCAAGGCTCCTTGCGTCTGGCCGTGCAACTTCGCGATTTCGTCTTGCGCCGGCCCCGGCCGAGGGCCGGCCCCTTCCGCTTATGGGTGGATATCACCTCACGCTGCAATCTGAAATGCCCGGCCTGCCCCCAGCGCATGCTTTCCCACGAACAACGCCGCGACATGCCGGAAGCCTTGTTGGTATCCTTGGCGGCACAGGTGGCCACCGGCGCGGCCCGCGAGGTTAATCTTTTTCACCGGGGCGAGCCTCTTTTGCATCCCCGCCTCGGAACCTGGGCCCGGCGCTTCAAGGAGGCGGGGGCCTTGCTGCGCCTGCACAGCAACGCAACCCTGCTGGACCGAGGCAGGGTGGAGGCTATTCTGGATGCCGGGCCCCACATCTTCACCTGTTCCGTCGACAACCTGGACCCGGCCGCTTACGCCGCCAGCCGCCCGGGCGCTGAGCTGGAGCGCACCCTGCGCGGCTTGGAGCAGCTATTAGTCCAGCGACGCCGACGGGGACTCAAGCATCCCAAGGTGACCTTGCTTCTCATGGGCCGGCAAACAGGAGGGCCGGAAGCTAGGTCAAGGCTGAATAGGCTTAAGGCCATGGGCTTGGACCGGGTGGTGTGGCGCGCGCCTCACAATTGGGGCGGGGTGTTGGGGCCCACGGCCCAGGGTAAGCTGCACGCCTGCACCTTTCCCTGGTATGGCCTGGCGGTGCTGTCCGATGGGAGCGTGACACCTTGTCCGCAAGACTTTTTTGGCGAGATGGTATTGGGCAACGCCTTTGATCAGCCGCTCATGGACATTTGGCAATCCCGCGCGTCGCAAAAGCTGCGCGCGGCCCACGCCGGATTGAAGCTCGGCCAGTATCCGGTATGCCTGGCTTGCGACCGGGTGCGCCGGCCCTTTATCCTGGGATTGCCACGGGAGCATTTGCATAACTTCCTTGCTGAGTCTATATTTGGCTGGGCTGGGCATTTTGGGGCTAAGCCCTGGAAAAAATAGAATCAACCAACACGCGAGCGAGCATGAAGATATTAGGCATTGCGCCCACTCCCTTTTTCGCCGACCGCGGCTGCCATATGCGCATCCTGGGCGAGATCCAGGCCCTGCAGCGGCGCGGCCATGAGGTGCTCCTGGTGACCTATCACCTGGGGCGCGACATCGAGGGAGTGCCCAGCCTGCGCAATAAAGATGTGAAGTGGTATCAAAAGCTGGAGGCCGGCCCGGCGCTGGGCAAGTTCTATCTGGACTGGCTCCTCTGGCGCAAAACCATCAAGGTCATTAAAGAATTCCAGCCCGACGTAATTCACGGCCACTTGCACGAAGGGGCGTTGATCGGGCTCATGGCCCGGCGTTTGGCCGGCTCCAAGGCGCCGGTGGTGTTCGACGTGCAGGGCAGCCTGACCAAGGAACTGGATTCCTATGGCTGGCTTAAAAAGGCGCCCTTTGTGCGTCCCATGTTCCGCACCGTGGAAAAAATCATCACCCGCTGGTCAGAGCAGTCGGTGGGCTCCAACCTGGCGGTGAGCCAGTTCCTGCAATTGGAGATGGGGCTTCCCGCGGAGCGGGTGACCACGGTCGTCGACGGGGTGCACATGGGGTTCTTTGACGGTACCGGCCGTGAGGACCTCAAGCAGGTCCTGGGGATAGCCGAAGGAAGGCCGGTGGTGACCTATACCGGCGCGCTGCTTTCCAGCAAGGGGGTGGACAATTTTTTCCAGGCCATCCCCCATGTCCTGGCCCAGGAGCCCGAGGCGTTTTTCCTGGTGGTGGGCTATCCGGTGGCCGAAAGCCAGGCCCTGGTGGAGCGACTGGGCGTGGCTGACAAGGTGCTATTCGTGGGCCGGGTGGACTATTTTGAACTGCCCGACTACCTGAAAATCGCCGACGTGGCGGTGGACCCCAAGGTTGACGCGGCTGGAGAGGCCAGCGGCAAGATCATCAACTACATGGGCGCCGGCCTGCCGGTGGCGTGCTTCGATCACGTGAACAACCGGACCTTTTTGGGCGACACCGGCGCTTTTGCGCCTGAGCCCACTCCCCGGGGGCTGGCCCAGGCCATCCTGGAGCTGCTTAGCGACCCGGCAGCCAGGGCGAAAAAAGGGGAGGCGGCCCGTAAACGGGTGCAGGAAGAATTTTCCTGGGAAGCGGGCGGCCGCGTTTACGAGGAAGTGTTCCAGCGGGCCTTGTCTGCGGTCCCCGGGCCCGCGGCCTAAAGGGGCGCAGCATGCCCACTCCGCTAGGGCACGCGTTGGCCGGCGTGGTGGCGGGCCAGGCCGTAACCTGGCGCCGGCCGCTTATGGGGCCTTGGAAGGACTTGGCGCTGTTCGCCGGCCTGTCGATCTTGGGAGATCTGGACTTTCTGCCCGGCATCCTGGCCGGCAAGCACGATCTATATCATCATGGCGTCACCCACTCTTTGGGCGCGGCGCTGCTGGCGGGCCTCATCATGGCGCTGGTGGGTTGGCGCAGCGGGCGGGCCTGGCGCTGGGCTATCATGGGCTTTGTGGTTTACTTCGCCCATGTGGTATTAGACGCCATGGGCCAGGACACCAGCTACCCCTATGGAGTGCCGTTGTGGTGGCCTTTATCGGATAAATATGTGATAGCTGAATGGGCGTTTTTTCTTGATATCCGGCGGGTGCCCTTCGGCTGGCCGGTGATAAGGCATAACCTGCTGGCCATGGGTTTGGAATTGGCGATTCTGGGCCCGCCGGCCGCCTTGGTTACCTGGCTGCGGTTCCGGCGTAGGCCGGTTTCTTAAAAAAAGCGAGGGATGGTTGTGGATCTATCGGTGGTGGTTCCGCTTTACAACGAAGAAGCCAATATGGAGGCCCTGCACGCCGAGATAAAGGCGGCGCTGGACCAATTGGATCTGGATTGGG
>CAZDRW010000178.1:0-6971 GCA_964507555.1 uncultured Desulfarculaceae bacterium | reverse complement strand
ACGAGCCGAGCATACGAGGCATAGGCACCCGGTTTTTGTCCGGAGTCGGGTATGCAGTGATCGCCGCGCCCGACGGCGAGGAGGCCCTGGAGATTTTCCGGGCCAGGCAGGAGGAGATCGCATTGGTAATTCTGGACCTGAGCATGCCGGGCATGGGCGGACACAGATGCTTGCGGGAGCTGCTTTCCTTGGCTCCGCGGCTGAAGGTGATCGTGGCTACCGGCTATTCCCGGGATGGCGACCTGGCTGAGACCATGTCATCCGGGGCCGCCGCCTTGCTCAGCAAGCCGTTCGACAAATACGAGATGCTGAGCACCGTGCGCACGGTGTTGGACACCTAAGATAAGCGATGGATCCTCTCACCCCCTCGACAACCGGCTGCCCAAGGCAGGGCTAGGCTTGTTTGGGCGGCGACTTGCCCGGCGCCGGGCTGGTAGCCATACACTCGATTTGGGCCATCACGGAGGCCTCCGAGAAGCCGGGCAGGTCCGGAGCCCCGCTACGGCAGGCGGCCACGCAGCTGCCGCAACCCTTGCAGGTGGCCGGATTGACCACGGCCTTGCCGTTATCGTCCAGGTCGATGGCTTGGTAGGGACAACAGGCCACGCACACCCCACAGCCCACGCAGGCCGACTGGTCGATGTGGGAGACCACGCCGCCTACTTTGAGAGCGGGTTGATTGAGAATGGCGGCGGCCCTGGCGGCGGCGGCCTGGGCCTGAGAAACCGACTCCTCCAGGGGCTGGGGAGCCCGGGCAAGGCCGCAAACGAAAATTCCGTCGGTGGCGAAATCCACCGGACGCAGCTTGGGGTGGGCCTCCTGGAAGAAGCCGTCCTGGTCCTGGGCCACCTTGTATAGCTGGGCTAGGGGGTTGGGCGCTTCGGGTACAATAGCCGCGGCCAGCACCAGCAGATCGGCCTGGATGTTAACCTGCCGGCTGAGCACCCAGTCCTGAAAACTTAAATTCAAGGCCCCGGGGGCCTCCTCCACCGTAAAGGGCTCCTGGTTGTCGTAACGCATGAAGTGAATATCTTCGGCCCTGGCTTCTCGGTATATGTCCTCGCGCAGGCCATAGGTGCGCAGGTCGCGGTTGACCACGAAGACTTGCATGCTGGGCTTGGCATCTTTTAGGCGCAGGGCGTTGCGCACCGATTGGATGCAGCAGACCTTTGAGCAGTAGGGCCGCTCTGGGATGCGGCTGCCCACGCACTGCAGGAACACCACCCTATTGGCCGCCAATAACTCGGGGTCCTCTTGGCTCAGTCGCTTGTCCAGTTCCAAATTGGTGATCACCCGCGGGCTCTTGCCGTAGAGATAGCCTTGGGGCCGCAGCTCGCCGGCGCCGCAGGCGATAATGGTGGCCCCGTGTTGCAGGATCTCCTCGCCGTCCGGGCTGTTGATGGTGGTGCTGAAGTTGCCCACGAATCCTTCGGCAGCAACGATATTGGCGTTCAGGTGGACCGTAATCAGTTGATGACTGGTCACCCGCCGGATCATCCCCTCCAGGTTTTCGCGCACGTCCTCGCCGCTGCCGGTTTGGCCCAGGCATAGGGCATGGCCGCCCAAAACTTGCTTGCGCTCCACCAAATGCACCGCAAAACCCTGCCGGGCCAAACTCAAGGAGCAGGCCAGCCCGGCCACTCCGGCCCCCACCACCAGGGCGCTCCGCTTGACGGGCATATCGGATTCAGCCAAGGGTTCCAACCTCTCGGCCTTGGCCACCGCCATGGCCACGAGGCTTTCGGCTTTGACCGTGGCGGCCTCGGGATCGTCCCCGTGAACCCAGGAGCATTGGTTGCGGATGTTAGCCATCTCGAACAGGTATTTGTTGAGCCCGGCCGATTCCAGGGTCTGCTGGAACAGGGGCTCGTGGGTGCGCGGGGTGCAGGCGGCCACCACCACCCGGTTCAGATTTTTTTCAGCGATCACCCGCGCCATTTGCTCTTGGGCGTCCTGGGAGCAAGCGAAACGGTACTCCTCCACGTGGGCCACGCCATTGAGGCCGGCGGCGCGCTCGGCCACCCTGGGACAATCAACCACTCCGGCAATGTTTGACCCGCAGTGACAAACAAACACCCCTATGCGCGGTTGGTCGCCTGCGACCTCGCGCAGTGCGGGGGGCTCGGGCTCGCTCACCAAGGTATTGCGGGCAGGGGCCAGAATGGCGCCGGCAAGACCGGCGGCGGCGCTGGCGTTGTTGACCGAGGTGGGGATATCCTTGGGGCCCCGGAAACAGCCGCCGGCGAACACGCCCGGCCGGGAAGTAACCACTGGCGCGAAGGCGCTGAACTCGGGGAAGCCGTGCAAATCCATGCGCAGCCCCAAGCGTTCGCCCAGCTCCTGTTGCTCGGCGCCAGTGCCACTGCCCACCGAGAGCACCACCAGGTCGAAGACCTCTTCGCGCAGGTCACCGGGCGGCAAGGTGTAGCGCAGGCGCAGAGAATGGCCGTCGGGATCCGGCGCCAAGGAGCCCACCCGGGACTTGATGAAGCGCACCCCCTGCTGCTGGGCCCGGTTGAAATAGCGCTCCGCGTTCTTTCCCTGGGTGCGCATGTCGATGTAGAAAATGGCGGCGTCAAGCTCGCCGTGGGAGTGCTCCCGGGCCAGCATGGCCTGCTTGACGGCGATAGAGCAACAGGCCGAGGAGCAATAGCTGGCCGCGCCGGGGTGCTGTGAGCGCGAACCCACGCACTGGATCCAGGCGATCTTGGCCGGCTCGGCGCCGTCGCTAGCCCTGACCAGATGGCCCATGCTGGGGCCGGTGGCCGCGAGCATGCGCTCGAACTCCAGGCTGGTTACCACGTTGGGCTGCGTAACGTAGTGGTATACGTCCTCTTTGGCCGGATCGTAGGTCTGGCTGCCCAGGGCTAGGATCACCGCCCCCACCCGCAACTCGATTTCCTCGGGTTTTTGGTCCAGCCGGATGGCTCCGGTGGGGCAGAATTTTTCACAGGCGCGGCACTTGCCCTTTTTCAGGTATATGCAATGGTCGGGGTCAATGGCGTACTTGAGGGGCACCGCCTGACTGAATTTGATGTAGGCTGCCTTACGTTTGGCCAGGCCCATTTGATACTCGTCGTCCACCTTCTTGGGGCATTTTTCGGCGCAGACCCCGCAGGCGATGCAGGCCTTGGTGTCCACGTAGCGCGGATGCTGCAGCACCCGGGCGCGCAGGTCTCCCGGCTCCCCTTGCACATCCAGCAGCTCGGCCAGGGTAAGGAGCTCTATTTTGGGATGCCTGCCCACCTCCACGAGGCGGGGGGAGATGATTCACATGGCGCAGTCGTTGGTGGGAAACGTCTTGTCCAGTTGCGACATGGCCCCACCGATGGAGGCGGTACGCTCCAGCAGGTAGACCTTGAAGCCTCCCGCTGCCGCGTCCAAGGCCGCCTGCATTCCGGTCACGCCACCGCCCACCACCAGTATTGCGCCGATCAAGTCCTTAGCCATCGTGGTTTATGGCTCCCTTCGCCTCGCGACTCAAAGCCGGGTCGTAGGTTAAAAAAACTGTTCCAAGGCCACCGGCCTGAGCCGGTTCTTGGCAATGCCCAACTCGGACGGAGAGCACCCCAGGGCCAGTCCCACCACCTGGGGTAGCACCACCGCGGGCAAGGAGGGGCCCAAACGCCCGTCCATCTGCCACTGCACCTCGTCCAACTGTATCTGGCAATAAGTGCACGCGCAGGCCATGAGCGAGGCTCCGCTCTGACGCACCCCTTCCAGCTTGCGCTCCAACAAGGCCAAAGAGAGTTCGCGGTTCTTGCCCCACAGCGGGTTGCCGCAACACTCCAGACGCTGGGGGTAATCCAGGGTGTCGGCTCCGCAGAGGATAATCAGGCGCTCGAAAATGGTGGGTGTGGCCGGTTTGTCAAATTCGGTGATCTTGGACGGGCGCAAAGCGTGGCATCCGTAATGCACCGCCACATGGAGCCCCTCCAGCGGGCGGGTGATCGCGCCGGCCAAGCCGTCTCCCTCCACGTCCTGGTCCAGCGCCTGCATCAAATGGCGAACCCGGGTTCCGTCCTCCTGCCAGGCCAGGCCCTCGGCAGCCAGCATCTGGCGGACCTTGGCCGCCACCCGGCTATCCTTGGCCATGAATTCCCGCGCCTTCATAAGGCTTCCGAAGCAGCATTTGCAGGGGGTGAGGATATCCAGCTTGGCATCGCGGGCCAAGGCCAGGTTGCGGGCCGCGGAATAGAGGTAGGCGATGCCGTCGCGGTCCCGTACGGGATAGCCGCAGCAGCCGAACTCCACTTCCTGGAGCCCTACCTCCAGCTTGGCCAGCACCGCCCGGGTCGCCTCGTCGTACTGGGGCACATAGAAGGGAATCTTGCAGCCCGGGAAGTAGGCAAAGTTCATGACCGCTCTCCCTCCTTCTTCCGGGCGGGTTCTCTATCACCTCTGAGCCAGAACCCCTGGCTGCGCAGTTCATAAAGCAGATCAGTAACCGGTACGCCTTGGGGGCAGTTCTCCTGACACTGGTAGCAGGTGGCGCAGTCCCAAGTCATGGCCGCCGCCACGGCATGCTCGACCAAGCCCAACTCCAGGGAGTACATGATCTGATGGGGCAGAAGCCCCAGCTCCTTTCCTGGATGCTCGAAGCAGGACACCACCGGACACACGTTGCTGCAGGTTTGGCACTGGAAGCAGAAGCGGAAATAGCCGTGTTGGAGGGCCATGTCCAGCACCCCAAGTTCCCGGGTTTGGCCCGGTACCGTCAAGGCTTCAAGCTTTCGGGCTCCGCCGTTGGCAACATGATTGTCCACCATTACGCCGCGGGCCCATTCATAGACCGGCTTTCGTCCCCGCGACTCCATCTCTTGGTCCAGCGCCAGCCACATATCTTGCAGGTCAATGCCCGCCGGGCAAACCCTGGTGCAGCGTTGGCAGCGCGTGCATAAATCAGCGCCAAGGCCCACTAGAGTCAGTTCAGGCGATGACTTATGCTTGAGGCCGGCCATGGCCGCCAGCTTCAAGGAGGGTAAAGCCAGGTCATCTCCGGTGACCTTGGATGCGGCCAATACGGAGCAATGTTGACTACAGGTGGCGCAGCCGGTGCATGCGTCAAGGGCCAAAGCCAGCCGGGCAGCCCTGGCCGCCGGGTGGGCCTGCTCGCCGGAGCTGGAACGCCCCATGACGGCATCGACCAGCAGGCTCAAGGGAGTAGTGAATATATGCAGCAGTTTGCTAAAGGGCAGAATGGCCAAGGCCAGAAAGCAGGCCAAAAAGTGCGCCAACCAAAGCCAATAATCGGCCCGTACCGAGCTTAGCCCCACCGCGGCCGGTTTAAGCAGGCGGGACAAGGCATAGGAAGCAAAGGCCTCCTGAGGGCGGGAGTGGCAATCAGCGCAGGAGCTCTGGCTGGTTTGGCGGCCCAAAGCCAAGGTCTCATGGTCGCTGGGGAGGGGGTCGCCTGCAAACACCACTCCATATTCCCGCTGCCAATAGGCTTTAAGGGCGGTGAGCTCGGGGCCCGGCTCCAAGCCGGCGTACTCCGTTACCATCTCAGCGAAGCGGGGCTGAGAGGTGATCTTGACCGCCTTGAGGCCGAACCCGCTCAGGATGATAATCGCCAACAGGGCCAGGATCAGCACATCCCATATCCTGGTGGCGCGGCGCACCACGGGATCGGCCCAGCGGCGCATTGCGAAACCCATGAGCCCCAGAAGTATTGCCAGGCCCAGAATGTCCCGTAGCAGGGCGAAAGGATAAAGGGTGGGATAGTAATTAGAAAAAAGCGGTTCGGAAATCTGTTTCTGCAGGGCGTGAAACAGGATCAGCAACACGAAGCCCCAGAACACGCACTGGTGGGCCAGCCAACGCCATGGGCTTTCCCTGAGCACCCGTCGTTGCAGGAGGCCGTCTAGGAAAAAGGCGCCCGCCAGCCGGCGCACCCCCTCCAGACTGGTAAAGCAACGGGCGATCCCCTTGCTTGCGGCCCCCAGGCGCTTACCCGGGCCGACCCGCGGACTGGATACTGCGAAGTCCCGGCTCAACCACGTCCATAGCCGCCAGGCCATGCCGATAAAAAAGGCCGCTAAAGCCAGATGGAGAGTCACGTTGAAAAGCATGGCCCCGCTGATCTCTTGTCACCGCCCGTATGGCCGATAAAAATGGCTATAGACTAGGCTAATGAACTCGAAATGATTGGTCAGTTTGTAATCTCTGGTGAACATGCCATTTTCAATCTCCTAAATAATATACAGAGATAACGTTTTTTCAACCCCCAAATTAGACCGCAGACGGTCCGCCAGGCCAGTTCGCCCGTGCCTCCACTGCATACTTGAAGATAACATATTGATATAAGTGATTGTTTTTGATGAAACCCCACGAGGTTTTTGGGCTAGGGACGCTACCTTGCCTCCATGGTCAGGCGCCCCATCGGCCGAAGATGTGAGGACTAGATGACTTGGATCGGATCATTTGCAGCGGCGAGGCCGGCGCGGGCGACTAGGCGACTCTAGGCTTTTCCCGGCCTGGGGCCTACGACGCAAACCCCGTTGATCAGTAATCGCGCGCCCAGCGCGCCTAGGCGGTGGAGGCAGGTTCCCAAAAGAGCCTTGAAGATAGCCAAGGGTTCGCCAAACCTTCTCCTGGTTGTTATGTTGTGCCAAATTGTCCCTTGCATCTCCTCTTTGCAGAGGGGACTTCTCCTCCAGTACCATCGCTAGCCGATTCATTTATCGCTACCAAGCGACTTCTTTTTCATGAGAGCCGAAGCAAGCTTCATCAACGAGGCACTAGTGCAGCTTCTCTAAAGCCCAGGCCACTTCTTGGGCAACCAGTCCCTGGCCGGGAGCCCGTGCTGACTGCAAAGCCAGCTTAGCCTCCGGTCCGCCGAGTCTGCCCAGGGACCAGGCGCACATGGCTCGCACCCGCTCGTCCGGTTCGCGGTGAAAGGCTTGGCTCAGCTCCGGCACAAAAACTTGATCCTGCGTGTTGCCCATAACCCTGGCCACGTTCATCTTCCA
>CAZDRW010000177.1:1763-6995 GCA_964507555.1 uncultured Desulfarculaceae bacterium | reverse complement strand
GCGACCCGTAGACGATGAACAGGGTGGCGGCGGTGCCCACCTGGATGCGCCGGATACCGGCGCTGAGGCCTATGGCCAGGCCGAAGGTGGCGATCAAAACCGCCCAGTAGGCCATGGTGGGCGCGCCGGTCTGGGGATTGATGAAATAGTAAATAGCAGTGGTGTTGCTGACCACCCAAGCGGTCAGCGCGGAGAGACCCAATCCCAGGGCCATCCAGTTGTATACCCGGCGCATGAAGGCATTGACCAGCGCCAGGGTTTGGTCAGCCGAGTAGGCGCCAGTCTGTGGCTGTCTATAGGCTTGATCCATCGCTTTCTAGTTCTCCAGTTTTAGAGTTATCTCTCACGCCCAAATTCTAATGGCAGCCCTTAATTAGGTCAACTACAACAGGAGCCCGGCGGCATGCCCACGCCAGATACGTTCAGCCAGCGGAAGCGCCAGAAGCCGCCCAGTTTAAGCTGCAGGGCCCGTTGGTTCAAGATCATGCCGGGGCTGAAATAAACCTTCACGCCTGCCACCTCTTGCTGGGCATAGGCCTTGCGGGCGTGCTCGGGCGGCGACCCCGGCGCCACCTGCGCCGGCGTGGCCCCGCCTCAGCCCCGGGCCGGGCGGGGAGCCTCCACGGTGACCGCTCCGCCATGCTTCATTACATATTCCCGGGCTTCCGGGCTTATCTCGATCTGCATATGTCGCCTCCAAGCTGAATCAAATTAAAGATGTGTCTGCCCGTCGGAAAAGGCAAGCGGCGTTTTGGCTAAACCAGCCTGGTCACGCCCGGCGCGACCTCGGGATAATTCCGGCTCAGGGCCACGTCGTGGCCGGGAAACAAAAGCTCCAAGGACGAGGCCTTGGCTTTCAGCTTGTCCCAGGAGCGTACCCAGGCGGGCAGGTCGCAGATGAAGATGCTGGGCCACTCCTGGGCGTAGTTGGCGAAGGTGTGCCCGCAGTCCGAGCCCATGACGGCGGTGCCCTTGGCCGTGGCGGCGGCCAGGGCCATGATGCCGGGCGAGTGCCCCGGCGCGGCCAGCGCCTCCAGGCCGGGCAATATCTCGCCGTCAGCCTCCACCAGACGCAGGCGGCCCTGGCTTTTGATTTGCTCCAGCGCCGCAGTCACCCCGGGATCGAACACGGCCTGGAAGATGGGCCGCCGGGCCACGGGGTCATGCAGCCAGAAATCGTGCTCCTTCTTATGCACGTGCACCACGGCGTTGGGGAACAAGCCCAGGCCCAGGGCATGGTCCCAATGCAGATGGGTCTGGAAGACATGGCGCACCTCTTGGGCCTGGATGCCCAGGCGCGCCAGCATCGCGGCCGGGCTCTCGTAGCCCGGTAGGACTCGGCCCGCCACATGCTCCGGCGCCACCCCGCAATCCACCAGCAGCGGCCCGCCCGGTCCCAAAAGGCACCAGAAATAATAGGCCCGCGCTATGCGCTCTTCCCAGCCCTGGTTCCACAGCAAAAGGGCCTGGCTGCTTTCCAGGGGTCCGGCATAGCGCAGGGCGTAAATCTCGAAAATAGGTTCCAGGCTCATGAGTTTTCCGCCTTGTTCTGGCTAAACAGCATGTAGTTGACCTGGGCCACGGCCACCAGGGCGTCGTTATCGTCGAATAGTTCCACGCCAGCCGGGCACATGGTGCGGCCCTGCTTGATGACTTTCGCCTTGGCCGTGACGCCTGTCAGGCAGGGGGCCAGAAAGCGGATGTTCAGGTCGGTGGTGGCCATGGGCTGGTCCGCCCCGGTGAGGGTGAGGATGGCGTAGGCTGCCACCGAATCGGCCAGGGTGGCGAGGATGCCGCCGTGCAGGCTGTCGTAGATGCCGTCATAGCGGCGCTGGCGGGGGATGCGCACCGTGCAGCTGCCTGGCCCCGCCTCCAGCACTTCCATTTGCAAGGTCTCGGTGATGGCGATGGACTGGATGCGCTCCATTAAAGCTTGCTGAAGTTCCGGGCTGATGTTTGCAGTCATGAAGGTTGCCTCGTCTGCTGAATGAACTGGGTGATCAACCCCGCCCGGCAGGCGGCGGGGGCATGGGGAGGTCTGGGCGCAACAGCCGGTTTGGATTCCACAGCGCTTCAGGGGGTGGCCGGGATCAGCAACTGCACCACCGGGTCGTCCTTGGTGATGGTGAGCCGGTACTGGCGTTTGGAGTCCTGGCCGAATACTTTAACCAGGCCGGCGATCATGTAATCCAGGGCAGCCCTCAGGTCGTCGTAGTCGGAGCGATTGGTAACATCGCCGATCCAGATGGCCTTGCCGCTGGCAGCTTCGCTCACCCGCACCTTGAGCCACAAATCATAGACCGTAACCTGCTCCTGCACGTAGCGGGTACGAGAGGAAGTCTCCACCTCTTTTTCTCTAACGTGGCCCTTGTCATCGCGGGTGGTCACGGTCATCTTGCGGCCCGGTTCGGTTACAGCCTTGCTGCGGCTTTCGCTGCCCTTGTCGCTGCCATAGGTGAAGCTAAGCACCAAAGGCGCGTTTTGCCCCGAGAGCACCCGCCAGCCCGAGTTGTTCAGAGCCATCTCCAGCTTGCGGGCGATCTGCTTGTCCAGGATGGGGTTTTGAGCCCGAGGGTCGGGCTTGACCGTGAGCATGGCGCCGGGCAGGAGCTGGAACTTGGCTTGGGGGTCGGCAAAGCTGTTTACCGTAACCCTGCGCATGGCGCAGCCGCTGCCCGCAAGCAACAGCCCGATCATGGCAATGCCGAGAACGCGCCCCAGTAGTGAGGTTGAGGATAGGTGCATATTCATCCTCCAGGTTTAGTCTAGCTTGCAGTGTCTATAGTAGGACCCTTTTCCGCATATTTCCGTAGGAAACGCTTGGTTGCCCAAAGAAAAGTATTCATGGCGTAGTTGCCCCCGGCAAGGAAGGCTCCCAGGAGGAAGAGCAAATGCACGGCGATGAACACGGCTGGCAGGCCCAGCACCGCTATCCAGGGCTCTTCCCAGCGCATTGACAGATAGCCGCACAGGGCCAAGGCCGGCAGGCTGATCAGATAGCTGAGCGCCATCAGGGCCAGGCCGACGTAGAAGCGGGAGGTGGGCTTTTTCTTGAGAAAGTCCAGGCCGTCGGGTTGGGCCAGGGCTTTGCGGCCCAGGTTGGTCTCTCTTATGCGGTTGGCCAGGTTTTTCAGCAAAGCAGCCTCCTGCCAGACGGATGCCAGGTATTCTCCCAAATCATTCCATCTTAGCAAGGCATGGAGCGCGCTCCAACAAATCCAGGCAGGCTTCCAAATCGTGGAAGTCCGGCACCACTCGCTCGGCGCCCGCCTTTGCAAGCTTAGCCTCATCGCCCACGCCGATAAAGGCCAAATTCATGGCCCGGGCAGCTTTGACGTCCCAAACGCCGTCGCCCAGGCTGACTATCTTGGCAAAGCCATCCATGCCCGCCGTCTTTCGTGCCCTGCTGATGGCAATGCGCAAAATATCCTCGCGGGACACCGCGTCATCGCCGGAGGCCAACGGCAACCCGCTAACCGGCAGGCCCGCAGCTGCCAGCTTGAACCGGGCGGTTATTGCCCAGCCCCCGGTGGCCAGGGCAGCAATCCAATCGGGGTTGGACTCCAAGGCCTTTTTTCCTGAGCAAATACAGAAATCGTTTTTGAAAGGCGGCCACGTCATCTTTATCTGGCAAGCGGCCCAGGCGGTTTTGGAAAACCTGATTCATGATGCCGGGATCGCTGGAATGGGTGTAATGGGACCAGTCGTCGTCCACGCCCGCTAGGCCGAACTCCTGTTCCATGGCTTGCACATAGCAAAGCGCGTCCACCTGGTTGGTGTCGGTCAAGGTGCCGTCGATGTCGAACACCGCCAAGTTCATGCCTTAACCTTTGCATGGCCCCAGAGAGCTATTCCCTTATAGCATGCCCCGGTCCAGGCTGCGGTAGCCGATGGCTTCGCTCAGATGACCCAGCCCGATGGCCTCCTCCCCATCCAGGTCGGCGATGGTGCGCGCGATCTTGAGTATCCTGCTATAGGCCCGGGCCGAGAGTTTGAAGCGCTCCATGGCCCGCTCCAAAAGGCTTAAACCTTCGCGGCTGAGCTTGCAGTGCTGGCGGGTGAGGCTGGTGGTCATCTGGGCGTTGCAGAAAAGGCCCGAGTCGATAAGCCGCGCCGCCTGCAGCCCGCGGGCGGCGATGACCTGGGCGCGCAGTTCG
The DNA here is from genome assembly GCA_964507555.1 of uncultured Desulfarculaceae bacterium. Taxonomy (GTDB): domain Bacteria; phylum Desulfobacterota; class Desulfarculia; order Desulfarculales; family Desulfarculaceae; genus Desulfocarbo. The sequence continues at coordinate 2,838 of CAZDRW010000177.1, read as the reverse complement.
GACGAGGGCGGGCCGGCGGTGTCGGCCGCAAGATCGCGGAAAGGCACGGCCGGCACCTCGATCTGCAGGTCGATGCGGTCCATGAGCGGTCCGGAGACCCGGCTCAGGTAGCCCTGGATTTGCTGGGGCGCGCAGCTGCAATGTCGTTTGGGATCGCCGTAGTATCCGCAGGGGCAGGGGTTCATGGCCGCCACCAGCATGAAGCGGGCCGGGAAATCCACGGTGGCCGCGGCGCGGGTGATGGTCACCCGGCCCGCTTCCATGGGTTGCCGCAGCACCTCCAGCACGTTTTTCTTGAACTCGGGCAGCTCGTCCAAAAAAAGCACCCCGTGGTGGGCCAGGCTCACCTCGCCGGGCCGGGGCACGGTGCCGCCGCCGATGAGCCCCACGTCGCTCACCGTGTGGTGGGGCGCGCGGAAGGGGCGCTGGGCCACCAGGGCCTGCCCGGCAGGCAGGGTGCCCGCCACCGAGGCCACCTGGGTCACCTCCACCGCCTCGGAAAAAGTGAGCGGCGGCAAAATGGTGGGGAGCCTGCGGGAGAGCATGGTCTTGCCGCTGCCCGGCGGGCCGGTCATGAGCACGTTGTGCCCGCCGGCCGCGGCGATGGTGAGTGCCCGCTTAACATGCTCCTGGCCGCGCACCTCGGCCATGTCCAGGCCGCCGATGCCTTGCGCCTGCTCCAGGAGCTGGCCGTCGGCGCTGGCCTGGGGCAGGGGCTGGCGCTCCAAAAGATGGGCCACCACCTGGTCCAGGCGCCTGGCGGCCAGCACGGTGACGCCCTGCACTACCGCCGCCTCGCCGGCGTTTTCCGCAGGCACGATTAGGCCTTTAAGGCTGTCCTGGCCCGCGGCTACGGCCATGGGCAGCACCCCCCTAACCGGCCGGATGCTGCCGTCCAGGGCCAGCTCGCCCACCACGGCCAGGCCCATGAGCGCCTCGGCCGGAAACGCGCCCGCCGCGGCCAGGATGCCCAGGGCGATGGGCAGATCGAAGCCCGCGCCTTCCTTGCGCACGTCGGCCGGGGCCAGATTCACGGTGATGCGGTTGACCGGGAGCGCGTAGCCGGAGTTGGCCA
>CAZDRW010000177.1:0-1753 GCA_964507555.1 uncultured Desulfarculaceae bacterium | reverse complement strand
GGCCAGGGCCGAGCGCACCCTTTCCTTGGACTCGCGCACCGCCTCGTTAGGCAGGCCCACGGTGGCGAAAGCGGGCAGACCGGGCGCCAAATCGACTTCAACCTGCACGGGATAGGCACGCACGCCTATGACGGCCAGGGACGTGAGACGGGCAAGCATAGAACCCCCCCCGGGTAAAAGAACCCAAGTAGCCTGTTTAGCAAATGCCGGGAAGCAATACAAGCTCATTGACCGGAAATATTATTTTTGGATTTGCACTTGGGTTATTGGCCTTGACGGCCGGGAAAAGCGCATATATATATTGTCGTGCTGGTTGGACGCGGAAGAAAGCGCGAAGCCAGCAAGCCCAAAATGCCGAGGTAGCTCAGTTGGTAGAGCAGAGGACTGAAAATCCTCGTGTCGGCGGTTCAACTCCGTCCCTCGGCACCAAGCAATATCAAGAGGTTGGCCTGATAAAGGCCAGCCTCTTGCTTTTAACGGCTTGCTCCCCTCCCAAAAAAGCGCCCGTCCCAAAGGGACGGGCGCCTGCGCAACTCATGATCTGGGATTACATTTCAACTTCCAGCATGACGCCGGGCTCCACCTTAACCTCTTCGGCCAGGGTGGTGCGCTTGCTGCCGTGCTGGTCTTCATGCCAGTCCAGGCGGTAGCGCCCCGGCGGGAGCGGCAACGGCGCCCAGGTCTCCATGGCCATGTATTGCTTCTTGTTGTCCAGGTTTATAAAGATTATGCGGTAGGGCGGCTTGGCTCCCTCTTTGTGCAGGAACTTGGCTCCCGAGTTGATGGGCACATCCACGAAGCCATGCTCCGGTATGGTGATCTCGCCCCATAAAAGCTCGTTGTTGCTGTGCTCGGTGGGCCGAATCACCAGCTTATACTTGCCGGGCGCGGCCACCTGGGGCGCAAAGAAGTTCCAGTTGCCCAGGTGCCGACCTTTTTTGTTTGTAAGGGCGTAGTAGCGCACCTCCTTGAGCCAATCCGCTGGCTGCAAATTGATGCCGTGGTCCACCACGATGTCATTGAGTTTGCCGCTCTCCAGCGTAACCTCGCCCAGATAGATGGGAGTGGAGCCGTGATCCTTTTGATGCCAATGAAGTAAAAAAGTGCCGGCTGGCGCCACCTGGGGATCCAGGCTATCGCGCACATATACAACTTTCTTATTGGCGGCCGGGTCGGTTAAATACCAGGCATGCGGTGGTTTGATGCTCTTAGAAGTGGTGATGCGGATGCCGGTGTCGATCGCGGCCTCCACGGTCTCGCCGCTTTTAACCTTGACCACCTCGTTCAAAAGCACTGGTGCGTGGCCGTGCTCGCTTTGACGCCAGTAAATCTGGTATTCACCGGCTTTGACCTTAAGGGAGGCCGTATTGCCCCCGGCCGCCTTTTTACCGGACTCGGCGTTCATCAGGGCCCAGTCCCTTGGCATCTTGGCCCAGGAGGCCAGCTTCAGCTTCACCGTGCCCGGACCTGCGATTCTGATGCGCTTGGACTTGGAGGTTGAAGTGGAGGCCTCGGCAGCCTTGGGCGCGGGAGGCAGCGTTTTCTGTTCCACCACCGAGGTCTTGATCTTGCCCAGGGCGGCTTTCAAAGCGGCCAGGTTGTCGGCCTGGAAATACCGCCCGCCGCCGGCGGCGGCGATGCATTTCAACTGGGCGGCCTCTTTTTCGCTGACATCAAAGCCCACCACGTGAATCACCAGCTTGAGGCCCTTGGCCTTCAAATCGCCGGCAACCTTGCAAGGGTCGCCGCCGCA
>CAZDRW010000176.1:0-7025 GCA_964507555.1 uncultured Desulfarculaceae bacterium | reverse complement strand
TTTGTGGGCGTCGAACTCGGGGCCGTCCACGCAGGCGAACTTGGTTTCACCACCCACCGACACGCGGCAGCAACCGCACATGCCGGTGCCGTCCACCATGATGGCGTTTAGGCTGACCATGGTGGGGACGCCGAATTCCTTGGTGACCATGGAACAGAATTTCATCATGGGCACCGGACCGATGCACACTGCTTCCTTGACTTCGGAGCCCAGCTTTTGCAGTTGGGCTTTAAGCACGTCGGTCACAAAGCCGTGATGGCCATAGGAGCCGTCGTCGGTGCAGACATACAGCTCGTCGGAGGCGGCCTTCATCTTGTCTTCCATGATGAGAAGGTCCTTGTTGCGGGCGCCGATTATGGCGATTACCTTATTGCCCGCTTTTTTAAAGCCGCGGGTAATGGGATGCAGCACGGCCACGCCGGTGCCGCCGCCCACGCAGATTATGGTGCCTTTTTTCTCTATGGGGGTGGGCATGCCCAGAGGGCCGGCAATGTCCATGATGGCGTCCCCAACTTCCAGGCTCTTTAAGAGTGCGGTGGTTTTGCCCACCACTTGGTAGATGATGGTGATGGTCCCACGCTCGGGGTTGCTATCGGCCATGGTCAGCGGAATGCGTTCACCGGTCTCGTTGACTCTGAGAATGGTGAACTGACCCGGTTTGGCTTTTGGGGCGTTTTTGGGGGGGTTGATTTCGTTGGCCACCACGGTTCCCTGGGCTAGCACTTGCTTAGTGAGAATTTTAAACATGGCGCCTCCGTGCAGTTCCTGGCAATAAGGTACGTGCGGAATCAAAGCACCCAAACAGAGTCGGGTGGCTTGTCGCAGTGGGCATGCCGGCTTGGCAAGCTTTACAAATTTTACCTGTCCGCCACCACATACCACCGCTAAATTTCAGTGTCAAAGGCAAAAAGAACCCAGCGCGCAGCTAGGAAACTCCGTCTGTGCAGACCCTGGAGCCGGCCTCTGGCGCCTGCGCGCCCCCAATGTGTCAATATACTGGCTTTGTACCTGATTTCTCTTGACGACAAAGATAAAAGCATGCAATTCTCCCCAACGGAAAGTTTTGTGCAATAAAAGATAGCGGCGCCAAGCGCTTGCCTCATGCCGGCCAGGGCGATGGGAGCGTTGACGCCTTAATGGTTCAAGCCCCGATGGAGTACCGCCGTTAGGATGGCGGCAGACCCATTGGAACCTTTACTGTGTAGTTTTAAGGAGGATTGTAATGCCCAAGCTGCCGGACCCGACTAAAAACCCGGATTGGAAAATAGCCCAGGCGGCCGAGAAGTACATGAAGCCCATCAAGGAGATCGCCGAAACCCTCGGCCTTACCGATGAGGAACTTCTGCCGCACGGTCACTATGTGGCCAAGGTCGACTTCAAAAAGGTGCTGGCTCGTCTCGAGAAGAAAAAAGACGGCAAGTATATCGATGTGACCGCGATCACCCCCACGCCCTTGGGCGAGGGCAAGTCCACCTCCACCATGGGCCTGGTCGAGGGCATGGGCAAGTTGGGCCTGAATGTGACAGCGGCTATCCGCCAGCCTTCAGGCGGCCCCACCATGAATATCAAGGGTTCGGCGGCTGGCGGCGGTCTGGCCCAGTGCATTCCGTTGACTCCCTTCAGCCTGGGACTCACCGGCGACATCAACGCCATCATGAACGCCCATAACCTGGCTATGGTGGCCTTGACCAGTCGCCTGCAGCACGAGCGCAACTACAACGACGAGCAGCTGAAACGCCTGTCCAAGATGAGACGCCTGGACATCGATCCCACCAACGTGGAAATGGGCTGGATCATCGACTTCTGCGCCCAGGCCCTACGTCACATCATCGTGGGCTTGGACATGGGCAACAAGGCCAACGGTTACATGATGCACTCCAAGTTCGGCATCGCGGTGAGCTCCGAGGTTATGGCCATTTTGGCCGTGGCTAAGGACTTGGCCGACATGCGTGAGCGCATGGGTAAAATCGTGGTGGCCTACGACAAAAAGGGCAACCCCGTAACCACCGAGGATCTGGAAGTGGCCGGCGCCATGACCGCCTGGATGGCCGAGGCCCTGAACCCCAACCTGCTGCAGTCCTTGGAAGGCCAGCCGGTGTTCGTGCACGCCGGTCCCTTCGCCAACATCGCCATCGGCCAGAGCTCCATCCTGGCTGACCGCGTGGCCCTGAAACTCAGCGACTACCATGTCACCGAGTCGGGCTTCGGCGCGGACATCGGCTTCGAGAAGTTCTGGAATTTAAAATGCCGCTTCAGCGGCTTGAAGCCCCACTGCGCAGTGGTGGTGGCCACCATCCGCGCCCTCAAGTGCCATGGCGGCGCCCCCATTCCGGTGCCCGGCAAGGCCATGCCGCCCGAGTACGGTAAAGAGAACGTGGGTTGGGTCGAGGCCGGCTGCGCCAACCTTATCCATCACATCAAGACCGTCAAGAAGGCCGGCATCAACCCGGTGGTATGCGTCAACGCCTTTTACACCGACACCAAGAACGAGATCGCGGCGGTGCGCCGCCTGGCCGAAAAGGCCGGCGCCCGCGTGGCGGTGAGCCGTCACTGGGAAAAGGGCGGCGACGGAGCCATCGAGTTCGCCGAGGCGGTCAAGGAAGCCTGCGAAGAGAAGAACAACTTCAAGCTGCTCTACGACCTCAAAATGCCTCTCCGCCAGCGCATCGACAAGATCGCCAAGGAAGTCTACGGTGCCGACGGCGTGGAATTTTCCGCCGAGGCCAACGCCAAGGCTATCCGCATCGAGAAGGACCCCGAGTTGAGCAAGCTGGCCACCTGCATGGTGAAAACCCACTTGTCGCTCTCGGACAACCCCAACCTGAAGGGCGTGCCCAAGAAGTGGAAGCTCTACGTGCGCGACGTGCTGACCTACGGCGGCGCCGGCTTTGTGGTCCCGGTGGCCGGCACCATCAGCCTGATGCCTGGCAGCGGCTCCAATCCAGCCTACCGTCGGGTGGATGTGGACACCAAGACCGGCAAGATCAAGGGCATCTTCTAAAGAGATCACAAAAGAACTAGCTGAACCATGTTCGGGGGGGCTTGACCCCCCCGATTTTTTTATCTATGGTGCCTAGTACAACCGGGGAGATAATGATCTTATTCAATAGCGGGCTAGTGGGAATTCCGGTAGATTTGGCGCTGGGCGCCGCGATATAGGTGCGCGGAGCGAACTGTTCATTTTGAGGGGCGCGCGAGCCCCGCTAATCCTGCGAAGGTGAGGCAAATGACAGAGGCAAAGAGCGGCAAGGTCGGAGCGGTAATGGTGGTCGGTGCTGGCATTGCCGGCGTTCAGGCCTCCTTGGATCTGGCAAACGCGGGTTACTACGTCTACCTGGTGGAGAAGACATCCGCCATAGGCGGGCGAATGGCCCAGCTGGACAAAACCTTTCCTACAAATGACTGCGCCATGTGCATTATCTCCCCCAAGTTGGTGGAGTGCGGGCGCCATTTGAATATCGAGATCATAACCAATGCCGAGGTAAAGGGCATTGAGGGTGATCCCGGCAACTTCAGCGTAGCTGTTCATCAGAAGCCGCGATATATAGATGTGGATACCTGCACGGCCTGTGGCGATTGTATCGAGGCCTGTCCAGTTGAAGTGCCCAGCGAATTCAACCAGGGCCTGAACACCTGCAAAGCCACGTTCAAGCGCTATGCCCAGGCCTATCCCAACGCCTACGCCATTACCAAATTGGACCGGGCTCCCTGCAAGATCACCTGCCCGGCCAACCTTAATGTGCAGGGCTATGTGCAGATGGCCAAGGTCGGCAAAGACCTTGAATCGCTTTCCATCATCATGGAAGACCTCTGCCTGCCCGGCACTATAGGCCGTATCTGCCCCCATCCCTGCGAAAGCGAATGCCGCCGCCTGGAAGTGGACGAGGCCATCGCCATCAGGGACATCAAACGCTTTATGGCCGATAGCGCCGGTATCGAAAATGTGGTCCAACCAGAAGTGGAGCCACGCTCGGAAAAGGTGGCCATCGTGGGCTGGGGGCCGGGAGGCTTGTCTTGCGCCTACCACCTGGCCCGCCGGGGAATCAAGAGCGTGATTTACGAGGCGCTGCCCGTCGCCGGCGGCGCCTTGGCCGTGGGAGTGCCCGAGTACCGGCTGCCGCGCGAGGGCTTGCAGAAGGAGATCGACCTTCTGAAGACCATGGGCGTGGAGATCAAGCTCAATACGCCCATTGGCAAGGACGTCACCTTTAAGCAACTCGAAAAGGACTATGACGCGGTTTACCTTGGCGTGGGCGCTCCGGCGAGCTTCAAGCTGAACGTACCCGGCGAAGATGACGCCAAAAATGTGATACCGGCCCTGGAGTATCTCAAAAAGGCCAGCTTGGGCGAAGATTTGCCCAAGGGCGATAACGTGATCGTGGTGGGCGGCGGCAACGTGGCCATCGACGCCGCGCGCACCGCATTGCGCAAGGGCGCCGGCAAGATCACCATGATAATGCTGGAATCTGCCGAAGAGCAGCCGGCCAGTCCTTGGGAGATCGAGGAAGCCCTGGAAGAGGGCATCGTTTTCGTGCATCGTAAGGGTGTGGGCCAGGTGCTGCACAAAGATGGCAAGGTCACGGGCCTTTCTCTCAAGGAATGCACCAGCGTGTTCAACACCGAGGGGCGTTTCGCGCCTGAGTTTGACGAGACCTGCGCATTGGTGGACATGCCGGCCGATATGATCATCACCGCCATCGGACAGCGCACAGAGCTTGGCTTCCTGGAAGGCTCCGGCCTGGAAAAGACTCCGCGCGGGCTCATAGCGGCCGATCCGGTTACCATGGCCACCAATCTGAAGGGCGTGTTCGCCGGCGGCGACGCGGTGACCGGTCCCTGGATCGCCATCGGCGCGGTGGCCGCCGGCCGCGAGGCGGCCATCAGCATGGAGCGCCTGTTTAAGGGCGAGGATCTGGCCGAAGGCCGCGAAAAGCTCAAGATGCCCGCAGAGGGCAACTGGAATCCCATTCCGCTTACCATCAAGAAGAAGCCTCGGGAGCACATGAAATTGCGTTCGGCCTCTGAGCGCAAGAAAGACTTCAAAGAATTCGAGTTGGGGCTCACTCCTGAACAGGCCGCGGCCGAGGGCGACCGCTGCCTCAACTGCGGCGTTTGCTGTGAATGCTACCAGTGCGTGGCCGTTTGCAAGGCCCACGCCCCGGCCCACGACCAGAAGCCCAAGGACCTCAACCTGAACGTGGGCAGCGTGATCCTGGCGCCGGGCTTCGACGCCTTCGACCCCTCCCAGTACGACACCTATTCCTACGCCCAGCACCCCAACGTGCTGACTGCCATGGAATTCGAACGGGTGCTGAGCGCCTCGGGTCCCTACCAGGGTCATCTGCAGCGGCCCAGCGACGGCGCCGAGCCCAAAAAGATCGCCTGGCTGCAATGCGTGGGCTCCCGCGACATCAACCGCTGCGATCACGGCTACTGTTCGGCGGTGTGCTGCATGTACGCCATCAAGGAGGCGGTGATTGCCAAGGAGCACTCCCATGAGCCCTTGGATGCCGCTATCTTCTATATGGATATGCGGACCTACGGCAAGGACTTCGAGAAATATTACGACCGCGCCCGTGAGGAACACGGGGTGCGTTTCATCCGCAGCCGCATCCATACCATCGATCCCATAGAGGGCGACCAGCTGCGCATGAACTACGCCTCCGAGACCGGCGAAGCCCTGTCCGAGGATTTCGACATGGTGGTGCTCTCGGTGGGCTTGCAGACCGGCAAGGATGCAATCGAACTGGCCAAGCGCCTGGGAATCGAGCTGACCGGCTACAATTTCTCCGAGACCAGCTCCTTCTCTCCGGTGGGAACCAGCAAGCCCGGCGTATTCGCTTGCGGCTGTTTCGCAGGGCCCAAGGATATCCCCCAGGCCGTGATGGAAGCCTCGGCCGCGGCCTGCGCCTCCAGCGTGGACCTGGCCGAGAGCCGGGGCACGCTGACCAAGGCGGTTGAGTACCCGGTCGAGAAGGATGTCAGCGGGGTGGCGCCGCGCATCGGCGTGTTCGTCTGTAACTGTGGCATCAACATCGGCGGCATAGTGGACGTGCCCGCGGTACGCGAATATGCGGCCACCTTGCCCTATGTGGAGTTTGTGGACGACAACCTGTTCACCTGCTCCCAGGACACCCAGAACAAGATTAAACAAAAGATTGAAGAGAACGACCTCAATCGGGTGATCGTGGCCTCCTGCAGTCCCCGCACCCACGAGCCGCTTTTCCAGGAAACCATCCGCGAGGCGGGCCTTAACAAATATCTATTTGAGATGGCCAATATCCGCGACCAGGACTCCTGGGTGCACCAGAAAGAGCCCGCAAAGGCCACGGCCAAGGCCAAGGACTTGGTGCGCATGGCGGTGGCCAAGGCAGCCCTCATCGAGCCCCTGCATCAGGTGGATCTGGATCTTACCAGGAGTGCCCTGGTAGTGGGCGGCGGCGTGGCCGGCATGAACTCCGCACTGCGGCTGGCCGATTCAGGCTACCCGGTGCACTTGGTGGAGAAGACCGGCAGGCTAGGCGGCAACGCCCACTATTTGCTCAATACCTGGAAGGGCGAAGAGATTGCGCCCTATCTGGCTGAACTGACCAAGAAGGTGGAAAACCACAAAGGCATCACCCTGCATCTGGAGAGTGAGATCAGTGCGGCCAAGGGCTTTGTGGGCAACTTCATCGGCACCATTAGCAGCCAGGCCGGCAAAGACACCGACATCGAGTTCGGCGTGGTGGTGTTGGCCACCGGCGGCCATGAAACCCAACCCACGGAATACCTATTCAACCAACATGAGGGAGTGACCACTTCCCTGGGCTTCGACGGCCAGCTTAAAGTCGACCCGGATCTGCCCAAAAAATTGGACTCGGTGGCCTTCATCCAGTGCGTGGGCTCGCGTGAACCGGAGCGGCCCTACTGTTCCCGCCTCTGCTGCACCCACAGCGTGGAAAGCGCCATCAAGGTCAAAGAAGGCAACCCGGATACCAACGTTTACATCCTCTATCGCGACATCCGCACCTATGGCGTGCGCG